>JAADGR010000371.1 GCA_013152225.1 Calditrichota bacterium | reverse complement strand
GCCATTAAAAAACCGCTGCGAGAGTAATAGGAAGGAAGAGGTTGTGCTGTAACATTTATAGAAAAAAGAAAAAGTACGAAAATAAAAAGGAAAAGTCTTTTCATGTCTGCTGCCTTTCCGGGAAAATAAAAGTGTCTGAAACATATTTCATTATTATAACAAAGCCAGGGTTTTAATGCAACTAAAAAGTAACCCGTCACAGAATGTTAATTTGAAGCAAAACCTTCGCAGGGTTACTCTTTCAATAAACAAGGGGCTGTAGCCCCTTGTTCTATCCAAGCTATAGACACACAGGTTTTCATCAAAAAAAAATGCCCTTCAAATTATTTTGAAGAGCATTAAAGTGGAGACGGTGGGAGTCGAACCCACGTCCGAAAATCCGGCCATAGCAGCCTCTACATGCTTGTTCTGCTGCTTGATCTCGGTCGCTCCTGCCGCAGCAGACCCGGCCAAAGTAACCCAGCTCTGTAAAATTTCGTCGACAATGCCAGAGCATCATTGCCAACTATCCCGCAGTGCTCGACGCCCTTTCCCGCATCCTGCAGGAACAACCCGGGAAGGACGTAGCCGCTTAAATTAAGCAGCTAATGCAAAGCTATAATTGTCTGCATTTAATTTGAATTTTCCGGTTGTTTTACGAGGTGACCAGAAACCTCGGCATGCAGCCACTAACACCACGATTCCCGTCGAAACCATATTCGTCCCCGACAGCAATATCATTTAAAAAGATATGGCTTTTAAGATTCTAATGCAACAAAAAAATCGTTTACGGCAGCAACGTCATCTTTTGCGTTTTATCAAAACTCCCGGCGCTCACCTTTTGCCCGACGCTGTTTTACCTCATTCCCAAACTCTGGTTTGGGAATGGAATAATCAGGGAAGCTTTGCTTCGTTATGAAGAAGCTGAGTTTTTCAAGTTTTGTTCCTTCCAAGCTCCGATTTGGGACGGAGGGAAAAAAGAACCCAGTCATTGACAGTACCTGAAAACGCGCTGGATGTAAATGATAATGCTTTCTTATCCATATTGTTGTTTATTGCGGCTGTACTTGTCGTAGTTCCTTGAATGTCAAAACATTTGCCATCGTGTCCAACGGTAAATTCAAGAACAGTCGCATTGGCTCCGGCACCCCTGAAAATTATATTACTGTGTAAGGAGTCCTGGCGTAACACTATAGGCGATGTGATTTGATACACCCCTCCGGGGAAGAAAATCATGGTAACACCATTATTGCTTTCTGCCGCATGGATGGCATTATATAGAGCTTGCACGATATCATGAAAATGTCGGAAACTACATTTATGGAATGGGATAATGAGGAGGATGAAATCTATAATGATTTATAAAAAGTGGGAGATCATACTTGTTCCATTTACAAATTTAACGACAAGCAAAAAACGGCCTGCTCTTATTGTTTCCCCTGATGAATACAATAACGTGATGGATGTTGCGATTGCTTTTATAACAAGCAAATTGGATTTGGCACCCAGACCGGGTGATTATAAAATTAAAAACTGGCAAGAAGCTCATTTGCCAAAACCATCTATGATACGAATGAAATTTGCGACAATCGAAAGAGACATCATAATAAAGAAAATCGGCAGATTATCAGGGGGAGACATCAGGGCATTTGCAAAATTGCTTGTTGATTTCTTTGCAGGTTAAAATTCTACCATCCACACCAGCAGGAAGAGCACTTTTGTTTGCTAATAAATCTTTTGAAATATATCTGCTAGTCATTTTTAATCAAACAGTAAATATTTCACCCCCTGTTTCTCACCCACCAAATAAAAATCAAATACAGCAGCCACAAAATGACAAACAACTTCATTCCCAACCACAAGGTTTTGCCGCTTTCGTGCATGGATCGCTTAAATGCGCCTTCCTCAAATAGCTCTCCGCGAATAAGGAGCGAAAAAGCTTTACTCGCAACAACCGCAACCAGAATAATAAATAAAAGGCCGAAAAAGTATCTCATTGTTCATTCCGTAATCATTATCTGCTTTTTGATTTTATAAAAATATACTGAAATATGATTAAAGCGGCAAGCGCAGGAACCGCATAAAGGTATGGCAATGCAAAATCGGATGAGGCGGGTGTTAGCTGTACGAGTTGTGGGCCCAGAAAAAATCCAACACCAATCGAGGCTTCATTAATGGCGATATTTCTCACAGATTGCGATGGGTGGGAGAGCGCGTGAAAAATAGCGGCAAAAAAATAAGAGGCCGCAAAAAATCCGAGAGCAACAGCAGCAACGAAAAGGTAAAGCGGCGTTTTGGCAATGAAAAGAATAAGCAGCGAGGCGATGCCGAATAAATTTATCAGCGGCCAAATTTTGGCAGAATACATCCAGTTTTTGCTTCTGATAAACGAAAGTGCAACAAACGCCTGAACAATGCTTTGCAAAAAGATGACCATTCCCCGGAATCCAGGCCGCATGCCAAAGGCCTGGCATTGCTTCGGATAAATGGTCAAAAAAAGCGCCAGTATGATTGTCCCGGTCAGCGCACCGATCCATCCCGAAATGGCGAGGTCGGGTTTATCTGCAAATTGGGTGTTGGCTGCTATTTCGCGGCTCGAATGTGCGGGTTTGAACAAAAAAGCGCCGATTGCAGCAATCATTGCCATCGCTGCTGCAAATAGAAATACACTTTTCCACGGCAGTACTTCGCGCATCCAGCCGCTAATAAACGGGCCCAGTGCAAATCCGATACTTACTGCAAAAAAGTACATACTTGTTGAATAAGTTAATGGTTTTGCTTCACCGCTGTCGACGTCTTTCATAAAGGCCTGAAACGAGTTGAAGAACATGGACATGCCGAACGGAAGAATGCTGAATACAAGCAGCGAGATTTTTATGCTTTCAGAAAAGGACAAAATCAAACACAGGATGGAAACGATAAAGGCCGCGCCGACCACTTGTGCTTTTGCCAGCCTGACCTTGACAATCTTGCTCATTAAGAGAGAGAAAATAACATAGCCAATCCCATAAGCGGTGAGCAACAACGAAATCATTTTCAGGCTTTCATGGTTCTGGATTGCCCGCATTGGACCCGCAAAAAAAATAACGCCCAAAACCATATCTATGATCATGGGGAATATGTAAATAATTTTATTCATGCTTTGAATTTTCTTGGAAGTATGAAAATAGTTTGAATTCAAACAATTAAAATAAGCAAAAAATCAGAAAATTCAAACATTCATTTACCATCGCTCGGAATATCTCACTTGTAGGCGGTTTTGAGAGTTGTTCGGCAATTGTGGGTGGCAAGACCGACGTCCCCGGGGCTTTTTGCACGTCTTTGATTCAAATAAAAAATTTTTCAAAATCATTTGTTCGTAAATTTCGCCGCACGTTTTTCCAAAAACGCATTGACCCCTTCATTGGCATCGTGTGTCGAAAAGGCTTCTTTACTGTCAAGAATTGCCTGTTGGTTCGCTTTTGCAAAATTTAAACACAGGCCGCGTTTGACGACTTTTTTAATCCTTTGGATAGCTGCCAGGGAATAGCGTGCAATAGATTCCGCCAATTTGATCGACTCTTCCAGCGCAGAATTTTCTTCGGCCACTCTGTTGACCAGGCCGATTTGCCGGGCCTCTTGCGCACCAATGACCTCTCCGGTAAGCATCAACTCCAATGCTTTCGAATATCCAATGAGCCGGGGGAGCCTTTCCGAGCCGCCGCCGCCGGGAAAGAGCGCCAGCTTGATTTCCGGAAAACCCAGTTTCGCGTTCCGCTCTTTCTTTGATCTTTCCCGCGTCCAAAGCGCTGCGCAGTTCTTTAATGTCCGACCCCACACTAAAGGAAAGGTTTTGTCACCGCCTCCGGTAATAATGATCACGGCGATTCTGTTTAGCTTTTCAATATTGATTTTTTATCCCATGAAATTTATAGTTGCGCAATTTCGATCTTGTTCTTGATCGTTTCTACAATTCCACGTATTTTCTTGTCGTGCTCGATCATTTGATCGACGGTGTTGAGCGCATGTATGACTGTGCTGTGGTCGCGTCCGCCAAAATGAAGTCCTATTGTTTTCAGCGAGCTGTCCGTCATTTTTTTGGAAAGGTACATGGCGATTTGTCGGGCCTGGGCCACTTCTTTTTTGCGCGTTTTGGCCCGCAGCATATCATCAGGGAAATCGAAATAATCGGCCGTTACCTTTTGGATGTACTCGATGCTGATTGCTTTTGTGTTGCGAATGCACACATCCTTAAGGAGGCTTTTGGCAAGACTAAGAGTGATGTCCTCACTGTTCAGGGATGAATAAGCGAGCAGCCGGATCAGGGCACCTTCAAGCTCGCGAATATTGGATGTGACATGCGTGGCAATAAAATGATAAATTTCGCCAGGCATTTCCAATCCGCTCTCTTCCGCCTTTTTTTGCAAAATGGCCTGCCGCGTTTCCAGGTCCGGTTGCTGCACATCGACTACCAGGCCCCATTGAAATCGCGAGATGAGCCGCTCTTCGATACCCTTCAAATCCTTTGGCGGACGATCGGAAGACAGGACAATCTGTTTCCCTTTTTGATGAAGTGTGTTGAATGTATGAAAAAATTCTTCCTGGGTTCTCTCCTTGTTGCCGAAAAATTGTATATCGTCGATGATCAAAATATCGACATTTCGATACAGACCGGAAAACTCGGTTGATCTGTTGTTTTGGATCGAGTCTATAAAATGCTGGGTAAAGCGCTCACTATCAACATAGAGGGCGCGATGCGTATCGGTATTTTCTTTTGCATAGTTGCCAATGGCCTGGATAAGGTGCGTTTTGCCCAGGCCCACGCCTCCATAAACAACAAGGGGATTAAAACTGGTTTTTCCCGGGCCTTTCGCCACTGCCATAGATGCTGCCTTTGCAAATTTGTTGCTGTCTCCCTCTACAAAACTTTCAAAAGTAAACCGATCGTTTAGATTGTCATGGCCATTCGCCCTGCCGTGTGTTTTTTTTGTGGCCGGAAGATGCACAGCTTGTGTTGCCTGATCCATAACGATCGAATAGACAAGTTTGTATTCGGAACCAAGAACCTGAGCGAGAGATCGGTTAATTACAGTATTATAGTGCTGTTCTAACCATTCATAAAAAAACTGGCTCGGTACCTGAATGGTTAAGGAATGGTCTTCAAGCTTTAAAGGCTTGATCGGTTTGAACCAGGTTGCATAGCTATTCTGGTTCACACTGGCCTTGATAGTATCAAGAAATTGATTCCAGACTTCGTTTACTTGCACATTCATTTATTCTTCCTGTAATTAGTCGGTAATTGGATTTTGCAGCACGTCTCCACAAGCATAAAAAATGTCCATCCACAACCCACCGACCGCTCTTTCCACCTGAACAAAGATATTTGGTGTACAGACGTGCATATCAACATATAGGGGTAAAAAAATATGATAGCCTAAGAATACATCAAATTTAAGTTATTCACAAGTTTTTCGAGTTATCCACATCGGTATTAAAATTTTTCAATCTAATAGAAATTAAAAAGATATCACTGGGGCAAAGCTGGGTTATCCACAATAAGAAATGTGTCTTGCCCTTTTTTGCAAAACCTTTAAAAAGAACTTTTAAAGGTTATCCACATGTTTTGAGTAGCACCCCTGCCTATATTAATGTACTAATTATGGCGATAATGTCAAACTTAAAAATGAATAAATTGAATAAATTTTTAAAATCTCTTGGATAAATGCAAAAAGGAAATTATATTTTAATGCTTTATGGAGGCTTAAAAATATGACTCATTCTATTTGTGATGTACCGGGGATAAAGGTCGGGCATGCTCAGGATGATTTAGCAAAAACTGGCTGCACCGTCGTCCTGCCTGATGTTGAAGCAACTGCCGGCGTGGATGTGCGCGGCTCGGCACCCGGAACACGGGAAATCGAGTTGCTGAAACCCGTTCGTCTGGTGCAAAAAGTTCACGGCATTTTGTTGGCAGGCGGCAGCGCATTCGGATTGAATGCAGCCGAGGGTGTGCAAAGATTTCTTGAAGAACGTGGAATTGGATTTCAAACAAGCACTGCCGTCATTCCACTGGTACCTGCTGCGGTTATTTACGATCTGGATGTGGGCGATCCGGGCGTCCGACCCGATGCGGAAACCGGGTACAATGCCTGCCTCGCAGCCCGTTCCGATGAAAATCGCGAAGGAGGTGTTGGCGCCGGATGCGGCGCAACGGTCGGCAAAATTGCCGGGCAGGAAAAAGCTTCGCCCGGAGGCATTGGCACCTGTTCGCTGGAATTGACCGGCGGGATTGTCGTCGGAGTTCTTACGGTTGTCAACGCGTTGGGAGAAGTTGTCGATCCCGTCACCGGGAATATTCTTGCAGGACTTTGTGATGATAAAGGGACCGGATTTTATCCATCGGTGGAAGTGATGAAGAATATTTTTTCCAAATCCCCCTTTCAATCAACGAACACAACGCTGACTGTCGTTGCGACGAATGCCGGATTGACCCGGGAGCAGGCGACAAAAGTTGCACAAATGGCACAGGATGGTTTTGCGCGCGTCATCCGTCCGGCGCATACGATGTATGACGGGGATATTGTTTTTTCTCTTTCCGCCGGAAAACTACAAGCGGATGTTAATTTGATCGGTGCGGTTGCTTGCGAGTTGGTGGCTGAAAGTATTGTTCGAGCCGTCAAAGCGGGAAAAGAATAGGATAATTGCAAATACCCCAAACTTATCCTTAAATATCAGGCGAAAATAAAAAAAGCCCTCCGATTGGAGGGCTTTTTTTTGCACTTGACAATCTTGCCAATATTTTATACCTTCAATTTCAATTATTCTCACTTGTATTTTATCGTAAGATTTTCTTATGAGACGTTGTCAATTATTCGCTGCGCTACTTGCTCTCTCTTTTTCGACTTGGTTGTTCGCCCAGAGTCCCAAGCACGGAACGAACCGGGACAGGCAAAAGCTGAGAAAAACGACGATCGACGATTATTGGCACTACCACACCGCCGGAAATCTTGGATTAACAATCACGAATTATGGGGTTATCGGAGAAGGGTATAATAATCCCGATCAGCCGTCTTGTATGTATAAATTGCATACGGACAACGAACGAGAGCAGATCGAACACATGTCCTTTGGTGGCTTGTGGGTCGGTGGACGCGGCGGAGCGGATGATGCGATCCATGTCTCCACTGCTATCGTTGACGGTGTGTTTGCCGCCGGGGAAGAAGGCTTCGAATTCACCAATACCGCATCTGAAGGGGATACAATTAAAATTCGTTCAACCATCGTTACTTCACCTTATTTTGATCCCAAAGCAGTTTCCCATCAGGATTTCCTTTGCAATTTTACAGACGTAAATACACGAGTCCCCGGCACTGATTTCGAAATTCCCAATCATACCCCTCTTGGCATCAATGTTCATCTCGAATCCTATGCATGGAATTTTCCTTATGCCGATGCTTTTGTTATTCTCAACTATACGCTTACAAATATTTCGCAGTATCCGATCAGGGATGTTTATGCCGGCTTGTGGGCAGATGCTGCTGTGGGAAATATGAATTACACTAATATTTATGAGCCGGGCGGCGGCTGGAGTTGGTACGATAATTTGAATGGTTTTGATATCGATTATAAAATGGGCTATCAATATGACGTGGATGGCGACGATGGGTTTGCCGAGAGTTATTTCGGCATTCGCTACCTCGGATCTTCCGGTCTGCAGGATTCCGTCAATGTGAACTATGACCAGTGGCAATGGGCAACGCCATCAAACCTGGATTTTCCCGATTACGTCATGCCGGCTGATGATGCCGGACGATACCAGGTCATGCGTGGCCGCCACCAGGGAAAGTATTATAATGCAACCACAGCCGGTGGTTATCCCACTAATCCGGCTGATCAAGCCAGTTGGATGGTGGTTTTGATGGCGGGACCTTTGGGAGATTTACAACCGGGTGATTCCCTCAACGTCGTTTATGCTGTTGTTTGTGGATTGTGGGCGAACCAGGATGAACGTGACACACCCAAACGCAGGGCCAACTTGCGCCTCAATTCGGATTGGGCGCAAATTGCGTACAACGGCGAGGATGTGGACGGAGACGGTAAATTAGACCCCAATGAAGATGTGAACGGCAATGGCATTCTTGATCCCGGAGAAGATGATTATAATCCGGCTTTGGACCTCAACGGAAATGGAAAATGGGATCCGGGTGAGCAGGTCTTTGGTGATGGTGACGGCAGGC
>JAADGR010000157.1 GCA_013152225.1 Calditrichota bacterium | reverse complement strand
TCCATCGACTTTTTGGCCCAGTACAAGGGTTTCCCGGAGAGACTTTCCAGCGGCGGGTTCAATTGATCCAGCGGGATTTGGTTTGGTAACGCTTTGTATGGCGAAAAGTCCGGCGTATCTGTAAAATAATCGAGCATGGGTTCCGCAGTCAGATCAAATTGATTCATCGGCGGAATGCCGAGAATGTTTTCAATGGTTCGTACCATATTGATCTGGCTGTAATTTGTGGAAATCACCTGACCGCGTTTAGTGTAGGGGCTGATCACCAGTCCGACAGTGCGATGGCCGTCCACATGATCGAGACCGTTTTGCGGATCATCTTCCGTTACAAAGATGCAGGTTTCTTTCCAGAACTTGCTGTGAGAAATCGCTTCGACGATCCGGCCCAGCGCCAGATCATTATCCGCTACTGCCGCCTGCGGTGTCGGCCTGCCGGGACGCGTGCCGGACGTGTGATCGTTGGGCAGCAACATGATGATAAAGTTAGGGAAATTATTGTTTTTTTCAAACTTTTTCAATTCATCAATAAATATTTTCGCGCGATAAACGTCCGGGATAGAGTTGGGGAACCCGACGTACTTTTTGCAGAGATAAGGTTCCAGTTGTTCCAGGTTCGCTTTTGCATGGAACTTGACCTTTGTCGTGTTATGCAGATAATCGTTATAGATATCGGAATATGTTGCATTTTTAGGGTTAATTACAGCGGTAACAAATTCGCCGTAATCGCGAAATGTGAGGCCGTGGCGTAAAACATTGTCCCAAATAAATCCACTTTTGGCGTAAGCAAGCGCATCGTCCCCGTCGTACGGATAACTGCGGGTAAAATCACCAAAGGATTTTTCCAGATAATCCGTTACGTAAGCTTCGTCTGTCCATTGGTGGCCATCGGCGCTGAGAATGCCGGAGCAATAATAATTGTCCATGAGAACAAATGTTTCGGCTAGTGTATGATGGTTTGGCGTTACATTGCGGCCAAATTGAACCAGCGAGGAATCGCCATTTCCCTGTGGCATATCCCCAAAAAGCTGATCGTAGGTTCGGTTTTCTTTGATAATATAAACAACATGTTTGAAATACGACACCTGGCCCGGCCACTGCGGCACGGGCACTTTTTCTTTTTTGCCGCTTTTTTTCGACAGGTTCGCTATCATTTTTGGGAAAGAATTGTTTTCGTGGACAATTTTCGTTGCTTTCTCCAAGTCCTTCTTGCTAGGTACGGGTATAATTGAAATTGTTCCGAGGTAATCGTGTGAATTATATCCAGGCCTGTCCGTGCGCTGATTACGGGAACCAATGCCTTTGATATTTGCAACGAATAAAAGGTTTCCTTTTTTATTCAATTTCACAGCACCGGGGTACCATCCCGTGGGAATGTAACCGAGCACTTTATTTTCATCAAGCTGAATGACGCAAATGGCATTGTCAGTGCCGTTGGCAACGTACAAGTATTTGCCATCAGCGGTGACAGCCAGAGCGTTAGGTGCGCTGCCAAAAGGAATGTTCCCTTGGGGATGAACCGAAATTTGGCCGACCGATTGATCTGATTTTGTATCAATCACCGAAATAATATCGCTATTGGCGCAAGCAACGTACAAGAGGGTTTTGTCAGGACTCAAAGCCATAGCGGAAGGATGCAGCCCGACCTCGATGCTTTTAACCTGCGTGCCCGTTTTGAGATCAACGACGGAAATTGCGCCGTTATTGGCGACACCTGTTTGCGGATCAACGAGAATTTTACTTCCCGATGTGTTATATGTTGATTCACCTTTGCCGGGCTGTCTACCGCCCCAGTCGCTGACGTAGGCTTTTGATTGGGAATACAAAAGCACATCGTACGGTGCCACGCCCACGGGAATTTCTTTGCCCGAGCCGTCGGCAAGATTTAAAAGGGCCAGAGAATTGTTACGGCTGAGGGTGACAAAAAGCAGATTGTTTTTTTCATCAAGAACAAACCCACCGGGTACAGGATCGCCGCCGATTTTCGGACGGGGCAGTTTGATCGGTTTATCCCAATGAAGGATATGACTCCTGTCCATCAACGCAACAAGGATTCGGTCCCGCGCTTCGCTCACATAAATCGTCTTTCCATCCGGTGAAAAACAAATGCCGTGGAACGATGCCCCGCTGCGACCAAAAGGCAGCGTCTGCATGATTACGCGATCATTTACACGGATCAAGTCCAGGGATTTTCGATTCAATACGGCAAGCCACCTTTCGTCAGGACTGAGCGCAATATCCACCGGCCGACCGGGCAATAGAATTTGAAATCCTGCCGGGCGCAAAAGTTGATTGGTGGGCACCAAAATGCTTCCATCCGGCTGCGGGCCAACCTGGCGTGCAGAATTTGTTTGCGCATTACAAACGCGAATTAGAGAAAACAAAATAACAACAAGAATAAGCATAACGGCGGTGAATCGATAATATTTCATTGGAACCTCCGGATGAATGAATTGCAAAGTTATAATATAACCCTTGATGATTTGCGTTTAATTTTAATGCTGGATATCACTTGTTATCATCAAACTTGTACAAGCCGAAACTAAAAGTTGGATTTTAAAAATAGACTTTTTAAATTACCACCGATAATGCCGTATATGCTCCCCTCTGTCCTGAATTTCCACCATGGCCTTGATGCCAAGCTGAATGTGTTTTTTCGTGTATTGTTGAAAAACGGATTTGGAAGATTCTTTCGTTTTAATGCCGCCTTTTTTCAGGGGCAAATCAGAGACAAGCAGCAGTGCGCCGATGGGAACTTTGCTCACAAAGCCGACAGAAAAAAGTGCTGCGCATTCCATATCGATGGCAATGGCGCGCTCTTCGTACAAAGTGCGCTTAAAATCTTCGTCGAACTCCCAAAAACGAACATCCGTTGTGTGCACAACGCCGGTGCGGTAATCCAGACCATCTTCTACCAGAATCTGGCTGACGAATTTTTGTATTTTAAACGTCGGCAAAGAAGGTACCTGCGGCGGAATAAAGTGCCGGGAGACACCCTCGTCACGAATGGCTGCCATGGGCAAAATGAAATCACCCATTTTGAGTGAGTGGTGCAGCCCGCCACACATGCCGAGAAAAAGCACCGCCTCGGGTTCGATCACACTCAGCGTTTCAATAATAAGCGCTGCCGTTGGTGCACCGATTTTGAAATCGATCATGCTCACGTTCATATCGTGTCCGTGTACGACCGACATCACCGAACCCGTGTGAATTTTTTCCCCGCATCTCTCTGAAAAGACTTGCAAGTATTTGTTGAAATTTGTTAAAATGATATGTTTTTTGAAACCTTGCAGCGGCGCTCCGGTATAACGTTCTAACATATCCCGGGCGATTTTCTGTTTCTCAGGATTGTTGTAGATCATCTTTTTTTGGAATTCATAATGAAAATCCGGCATAGAAAATCCTTTGTTAAAATTAATTGATCAGATAGCCTGGCAAGATTCATCTGCCTTATTTTAACAGATACAAGATACAAACCACCGAAATATATTGCAAGCATTTCATCGTATAACAATGGAATCTCGGTTATCGGTGGAAAGGATTGCGCACTCAAAATAATTCAAAATCTATCATCGCCGCAAATTTTTGTTTAATTTTAATTTCACTTTTATTATCTTCTTTTGGAAATAGTGCGATAGTTTAGATTCTCAGGAGGCATTAATGAAATCACGATTTCTTGGATTATGTTTTATCTTTCTTGTTTTATTGTTCAATCGGGTATTTGCGGAGGATGAAGTAAAGCCGAATGATTTTGACATTCACCTCATCGGCAATGCCCACATTGATCTGGCTTACCGCTGGCGCTGGGACGAAACCGTGGATCGGATAGCACCGGACACGTTTGAAGGCGTTTTGCGCATGATGAAAAAAGAACCGGGGCTCACTTTTGCGCAAAGCCAGATGGCGCTCTATGAGGAAATGCAAAAGAACAATCCTGACTTGTTTCGTCAAATAAAAAAAAGAATCAGTCAGGGGCAATGGGCGGTTGTCGGTGGACAGTGGGCGGAAGCGGATGCCATTCTTCCCGGCGGGGAATCCATGATCCGCCAGTTTCTCATCGGTGAAGAATATGCAAGAAAAAATCTCGGTGTCGATAAATTCGATGTTGGCTGGGTACCTGATGCTTTTTGCGGACAGGCACTGACGATTCCTAAAATTTTTAGCGGATGCGGGATTAAGTACTATGTCTTTGGCCGTGGTGCCCCGCAGGGCAAACGCATTTTTTGGTGGCAAAGCCCTGATGGCTCGCGCGTTCTTGCTTATAAAATCCCGCAACGTTATAGTCTCCAAATTGACGAGAAAATGAAAACCACTCTGGCCGAGTGGAGCAAACTGGCCGATTATAACCAGGTGATGGTACTTTACGGGGAAGGTGATCACGGCGGCGGCCCGAGAAAGCCGGATATCGATGCGATTCACTTTTTTCAGGGACAAAAAGATTTTCCATCAATGCATTATGATACGCCGGAAAAGTATTTTGCCCAACTTGATAAAGAAAATAAAAACTGGCCGCTGTACAAAGGCGAAATGGGACTTGGCAAAGGTGAAAACGGTCAGGTGGCGAACAGTTGGCGCGGTGCTTATACATCCCAGGCGCGTTCTAAAAAAGCAAACCGTGATATGGAAAACCTGCTGATTACATCGGAAAAATTCGCCACCATCGGTTCTATGCTGCAACGTAAACCGTTGTTTCCGCGCGTAGATTTCCGCGAAGCATGGAAGATCGTGTTGCGCAACCAGTTTCATGACATTCTTCCCGGCACGGCTATTGGCGATGTTTACGATGATGCCATGTCCGATTATCTCTATGTCAAAGATGAGGGGGAACGCCTTCTCCGGTTTGGCCTTGAAGTCATCGGTTCACGCATCGATACGCGGGGTAAAGGCATTCCCCTGGTTGTTTACAACCCGCATTCCTGGAAACGTACGGACATTGTCGAAACGGTCGTGCGTTTTGTTATGGAACCCGATCAATTTACGATCATGGATGACAAGGGACAATCCGTCCTTTACCAGGTGGATCGTTGGTCTGACGACGGATTAACGGCGTATGTGAGTTTTCTTGCCAAAGATATTCCGCCGGTCGGCTACAAAGTGTTCCGCGTACTCGAGGAGGAACCGGAGCGTGTGGATACGGACATCATGTTCGGCCCGGATTTTGTCGTCAATAAATATTTTAAAATAAAATGGGATGATGACGGCCTGACCAGCATTTACGATAAAAAGCTGCACAAAGAACTTTTGTCTGAGGACGGAAATGTTTTGCAGCTTTTGCAAGAGAATAAAAGTTCATCCTGGGATTTGAGCCTTACAGGCAAAGTGCTGCCGTTAGAATCTCTCGGCAAACCGCGGGTTATTGAAGAAGGACCCGTTCGTGCAATTCTGCAATGGCAGGATCGAAATGAGAGTTCCTATTTTTCTCGCGAAATTGTTTTAAAAGCCGGAATGCCCCGGCTCCAATTCAAGATGACGATTGACTGGCATGATAACGACAAACTATTAAAAGTTGCCTTTCCCACAAAAGTTGACTCTGGTCGTGCATTTTTCGAGCAACCTTACGGCTACATCCAACATGCGACAGATGGCGCGGAATGGCCGGCGCAGAACTGGATTGATCTGTCCAATGCTGATTTTGGCGTTGCGCTCCTCAATGATGGCAAGTACGGATTTGACGTTAATCAGAATACCATGCGCATGTCGGTTGTTCGTGGCGCCCGGGATATGGACCCGCGCATGGATGAAGGCATGCATTCGTTTGATTACGCGATTTACGCCCACAAAGGCGACTGGCGCGAAGGAAATGTAACCCAGCAGGCTCTGGAATTAAATCAGCCTCTCATCGCCATGCAGGAGAACCATCACATCGGTACTCTGCCTGCCTGGGGCAGATTAAACGTGTTCAAAACGTCCCTTGGCAAAAAGTTTTCATTTTTCAGCATCAACAGCGATCACGTTATTATTTCGGCAATCAAAGTGCAGCAGGGTGACTGGTCTCCGGCAAATGTCGTTCTGCGCATTTATGAAACCGAAGGACGGGACGATGATGTCACGGTCGATCTGCCTTTGAATGCGCGTGAAATTGTCGAGACGAATCTCGTCGAAACGCCAATCGAGGCCGGATCGAAAATTATTAAAGGTGAAAAAAAGTTTTCTTTCAGAATCGGGCATGATCAGCTCCGTACCTTTTTAATCAAATTTTAAAGGTTTGTCACCCAAACAGCCCTTAGCAGACATTCAGATTGCTTCGCTTCGCTCGCAATGACATTTTTGGACTTTTTATGAATTACCCAGGCATAATCATAACGAAAGACCCGTCATGAAAAAAGTAATATTTCTCCTTTTTTGTTTTGCCTTTTCCTCTGTTTTTGCGCAAAAAATTCCAACAGTGCAAAATTTCCGGCAACGAGAGGCTGATTACAAAAATCAGCTTGCTAAAAATATCATTGCCTGGAACCTGGCCGAAACTGAAAATCAAAAGAGCTTTGACGTGAAATATTATGACCTGAGGTTCGATCTGAATCCGGGGCAGGCTCTCCTTCGTGCTGAAATGCGAATGCGTGCCAAAATCATGGATACGGAACTGGCTGCAATAGAGTTGAATCTGATCAACCAAATGAACGTCGACTCGGTTTTTGTTTATGGTAGCAAAATCACCTTTTCTCATAAAAACAACATGCTGGTTATCGAACTCGGCCGGACGTTTGTGCAGGGTGATTCTGTTGAAACCCGCGTGTTTTACCACGGCAAACCCAACGACAACGGGTACAGGGCGTTTAAATTTAGCAGCCGTAGCGGCAAACCCATGATCTGGTCTTTGAGCGAACCTTATGGCGCCCGAACCTGGTGGCCGTGCAAAGATATTCCTGCAGACAAAGCGGATTCCGTCGATATTCATGTCACCGTCCCGGCGGATTTGATCGTTGCATCCAACGGTATCCTGCGCGGTGTGAGTGAAAACGACGGCAGGAAAACATGGTGGTGGCATGAAAAGCATCCGATTGTGACTTATCTCGTTTCAATTGCCGCTCATCCGTATGATGTTCATTACGATGACTATTTGTATAACGCCGGTGCAGACACGATGAAAATTCATTTTTACACATTTGCAGGCCAATGGGATCCCTTGCAAAATATTAATCTCAAAGTAAAAGATATGATCGGCACTTTTGCAAAATTGTTTGGTGAATATCCTTTTGTTGATGAAAAATACGGGCAGGCGGATTTCCTCGGCGGTGGGGCAATGGAACATCAGACCTGCACCAGTTTCGGGTTTTGGGGCGAGTGGGTTTATGCCCATGAACTGGCACATCAGTGGTGGGGTGATATGGTTACGTGTGAGAACTTTCATCACATCTGGCTCAATGAGGGGTTTGCCACTTATTGCGAGGCGTTGTGGAAAGAAAACGCCTATGGAAAAAGTGCCTTGCATGATGATATGGCAGCAAAAGCCTATCTGGGGCGGGGAACGGTTTATGTTGAAGACCTGCAAAACGATAACATTTTTGACGGCAATCTGTCGTATGATAAAGGCTCCTGGGTTTTACACACGCTGCGCCATATCATTGGAGACAGCACCTTCTTTCATTTTCTCCACGTTTATTATGAAAATTTCAAGTACAAAACTGCGACTACGGAACAGTTCCGCGACCTGTGCGAGCAAGTGTCCGGAAAAAATCTGCATACTTTTTTCAAACAATGGATATACGAATCCGGCCATCCCGATTTTCAATATATGTATGATTTTCAAAAACTGGATTCCGGCGGATACAAAGTGAGCGGCATTATCAGCCAGGTGCAAAATGACGGGCCAATTTTCGATTTGCCTGTAGATGTATCGATCAAACTTGTGCGCGCGGAAACGACTCTTGTTGTGCCGGTTAACGAACGGGAAGAATATTTCGAGTGCATTGTGGATAAAAGACCTTTGCGCGTCGAACTGGACAAGGATGACTGGATTTTAAAAACAGTAAAGAAAATAACAAAGCCGAATATTCAATTCTATTCTCAATCTTTTAGCGACTCGCTTGGTAACAATGACGGCGTTTGGGATCCGGGTGAAGAAATCTCTCTTGTCGTTACATTAGAAAACGGAGGTGCCCCTGCTTCCGATGTTGTCGCCGAACTAGAACTAACGACCGGTGATGCGGATGTTTCCATTCTTTCGTCCAAATCCTCCATTGGTCACATTTCCTTTAAAACACGTGTTGATAACCTCGATTCACCGTTTCGCCTGCGGGCTTTGCCCGATGCACATCACCATGTGGTTGAATTGACTTTGCGCGTGAAATCTGCTAATACTATTCTTGCCGATACAAAAATCCACCTCAACCTCGGAACGCCAAGCCTGCTCCTTGTAGATGATGACAATGGCGCTGACTATGAAATATATTATCAAAAAATGGCGTCTGCTGCGGGTTTTATTGCACAAACGTGGGATGTTGCGGAGAAGGGATTAATGTCTCTTGATGAGTTGCAGAACTTTCAGGCCATTGTCTGGTTTACAGGCGATGACAAAAGCACAGCTCTGACTGGAGCAGAGCAAAAGTTGATTTCCGATTATCTCGCGGCCGATGGGAAACTTTTGTTGAGCGGCCAATACATCGCAAAAGACCTGGCTGATGGGGATGCCAATGATTCTCTGTTCCTGGCGGATGTTTTAAATGCACGTTATGTTCTGGATCTGAATTATAATACATTCATTCTGGGCATTGCCGACGATCCCATTGGGGATGATATGATCGCTTTATTTAACGACAATTATCCGTCAGCCCGTAACCAGCATGGCCAAAGCGGGATTGAGCCATTGGGCGATGCCGTAACGTGTTTTGAATATGCGAACGCAAACGCAGCAGCCGGGATTCACTTTGTCAATGAAAGCAGCGGTGAAAAAGTCGTCTATTTTTCTTTTGGTCTGGAAGGTATCGGCGGGCCGGATGCAAATACGGGACAAATTATTCTTTCCCGCGCTATGAACTGGCTCATCGGCCCGACGCCGGTTTTTACAAATAATCCGTTAAACCTGCCAAAGGAATTTTATCTTGAACAGAATTTTCCCAATCCATTCAATCCCGGCCCGGGAACGAAAATCCGTTTTTCGATTCCTACAGCAACAAGAGTGAATCTGACAATCTATAATTCACTCGGCCAGATTGTTCAGGTTATTCAAAATGGTATGGTTAATCCGGGACGGCATGTCGCTACCTGGAATGGAAGGAACGAAGCCGGTGAACGCGTTGCCAGTGGCGTTTATTTTGTTATTTTGAAATCCAGGGATGAACTTGGCAGTGATGTGGTACTGTTGAAAAAAATGGTAAAGTTGCAATAGAAAACTCGGAAATAAATATTTCGTTTATCTCTCAATCAATCTTTTAAAATTATTTTGTCCTGAAAATATAAAATATCGCGGATTCCTTTTTTAATCGTTTTACCCAAAATAGTATTGCCTGCTTTCTTGTCCATTTGGATTCAGGTTCAAATTGAAAGGCAAAACCATTAGGGGCAAAACAATTTGTATTATAACGAATCGAATAGCTATAAATTATATGGCGGCAATGTATTATGACTTGGTTTTTGTCGGAATATTGAAAGACAAAATGATTATGGACAAAATAATTATTAATGACAAGCAATTATTTATGAACAGACTGGTTGATGAGTGGATTCAAAAAGCAGAGGGTGACTATACGAGCGCTTAGCAAGTCGGGTGCTGGCAAAATATATGATGAAATGTAAAACCAGTTAGGGGGAATCCCCATTTTTGAATTTCATATTTTAAAAACCGCTAAAGCGGTTGCCATGGATTTTTCATTGGTTCTGTATACCATAATAAATTATGGTGTTGGTTCAATTTGTCACAACACCATGATTTATCATGGTGCTTATGCAAATGAGGATTGAATGAGAACTGCTTTAGCAGTTTCAAACTTGAACAGTTGAATATCCTGGACGATCAACTTGTCCACCAACAAGTGGGATACGTTAAAAGCACTCAAAGTATTGAGAATGGTTTTAAGAAACGCCTTGGGTTTATCAAATAACTAAAGCAGGAGACCGCATGAGAAAGATGAATGTTACTCTATTTTTCTTTTTAATTTTTGCCAGCACAAGTTTCGCTCAGAACATCCTTTCAGCCGGCAATTTTTACGCACAGGAAGCAAAGTATAAATCGGAATTGCTGAATAAAATTCGCGCCAATAATCTGGAAGAAACTGAAAATCAAAAAGCGTACGACGTGACTTATTATGATCTTTATTTTGATCTGGACCCGGCGGCAAAGGTGTTAACCGGCAAGGTTACGATGCATGCCAAAGTGGTTGAAGGTCAGATCAATATTGCACAACTGAATTTTCTGGACAATATGGTTGTTGATTCGGTTTTCTCGGCGGGGAAGACTACTACTTTCCAGCATGACGGTGGTATTTTATCAATACAGCTCGATCATGAGTACCTGCAGAATGAAAGTTTTATCGTGACTGTTAAATATCACGGCCAACCCCAGGCCAGTGGGTTTGGTGCCTTTGCCTTCGATTCCTACAACGGCAAGCCTATGATCTGGACGCTGAGCGAACCGTACGGTGCGCGAAACTGGTGGCCGTGCAAAGACATTCCTGCGGACAAGGCGGATTCGGTCGATATTCATACAACAGTACCCTCAAATCTGGTTGTCGCTTCAAATGGAAATTTGCGTGAGGTCGCGGAAAACAACGGACAAAAAACCTTCTGGTGGCATGAAAGTTATCCCATTGTAACTTATCTTGTTTCGCTCGCCATTTATCCATACAAACAATTTTCCGATTGGTATGTGTACGGCGACAATGATTCCATGGAAGTTAAGTTTTTCGTTTTCCCGGATCATTACAATGACCTGAAAGAAAACTATTACAAAACAGCCGACATGATAAAGTTTTATTCCGATACATTCGGCCAATATCCTTTTATAAAAGAAAAATATGGCCATGCTGAATTTAACTGGGGCGGCGGCATGGAGCACCAAACCATAACCAGTCTCAGCGGCTGGGGTGAAAGTTTGATCGCCCATGAACTGGCGCACCAGTGGTGGGGTGATATGATCACTTGCAATTCATTTCATCATATTTGGCTGAATGAAGGGTTTGCCACTTATTGCGAAGCATTGTGGGTGGAACATGTTTATGGCCCGGCAGCACTTCACACTGTTATGGGATATAACAAATATATGGGGCCGGGGACGATTTATGTTGAGGATACCAACAATAATGATATATTCAGCGGCGCACTCAGCTATGCAAAGGCCTCGTGGGTGCTGCACATGCTCCGTCATATTGTCGGCGATACGACTTTTTTCAACATCCTGCGTGAATATTATCAGCGCTATCAATATAAAACAGCAACTACCGAGCAGTTTCGGGATGTTTGCGAAGAGATTTCAGGCATGGATTTGCATACCTATTTTCATCAGTGGATTTACGAGTCCGGCCACCCGGAATATGAATATCTCTGGAAAGCGGAAAAGATAGCCGATGGGCAATACAAGGTAAGCGGTATCATTAACCAGACGCAATCGGACGGACCTGTTTTTCAAATGCCTGTTGATGTTACTATAAAAACACAGGCACATGACACGACCATTGTATTTATGGATACGACGGCATCGGCGCCTTTTGAATTTATAGTAAATAGCAAACCCACCGGTGTTGTTCTGGACAAAGACGAGTGGATTTTGCGTCGCGTGCAGGAAATTGATTCGCCCAAATTTCAGGTATTGTCCATGGTTGTTAATGATTCGCTCGGCAACAACAATGCTGAATTTGAGCAGGGTGAGCAAGTTTCATTGTCGATTGATCTTGCCAATTTCGGCTTGGATGCTTCCAATGTTCGAGCCAAACTTTCTACGAACGATGCGGATATTACGGTCCTTCAGAGCGACGTGCAATACGGAGATTTGGCGACCGGCGATGACTCGACGAATTTTGCTGCGCCGTTCATTCTCCTGGCTGCTGAAAATGCTTCTTCTCATATTGCCAAACTTGTGCTGAAAGTAAAAGCCGGTGCGGATTATCAAGGCAAGCTGGAACTCTTTCTCAATCTCGGTCAGGCAAATATTCTTCTTGTAGATGATGATGCCGGCGCAAATTATGAAAAGTATATCGAATCGCTTGCGGTTAACGCCGGCCTGTTGACAAAAACATGGGATGTCGCCGCATCCGGTCTGATGACGTTAGCTGATTTGCTCAAATATGATGCTGTGGTTTGGTTCACCGGTGATGACAGCGTCACGAGTTTAACCGCGGAAGAACAAAGTGTGGTTAGCGATTACCTCGATGCCGGCGGTAAGCTGCTCCTGAGCGGACGAAGCATTGCCAACGATCTTGTTGAAAACGGCACCCCGGCTGACTCGGCTTTTTATGCCCATGTTTTGCACGCTAAATTTACCGGTGAGAAAACGGACGAATATATGGTCATGGGAGCACGTAACGATTTGTTCTTTCGCAGTGCTGTTGTTTATTTTCGTGGAAACTTTGGCGGGGCAAATAACCAAAAGTCGCTTCCGATACTCGAACCGATCGAACCCGCCACTGTTGCATTTCAGTACCTGCCTGATCTTAAGATAGCCGGTGTTCGTTATGAGGATCAGGCCAGTGGGTCGCGCTTGATCTATGCCGGTTTCGGTCTGGAAGGCATTGCCGGACCAACGGCAACCAGCGGCGGGACGCTTTTGCAAAAATCCATATCCTGGCTGCTGGGGACGACGAAGGTTCCTGCAGGAGAGAATACAAGGCCGCTGGATTTTACATTGATGCAAAACTATCCGAATCCTTTTAACCCCAATACACATATCACTTTTTCAACTTTTTCAATCCCACAAGCTGCAAAAGTGGAGGCAAGTGTTTACAACACACTCGGCCAACGTGTACTGATTCTTTACCGGGGAAAACTTGGTCGAGGCGTGCATCGTTTTGAGTGGGATGGACAAAATGGTGATGAGCATAATGTTTCCAGCGGTGTTTACCTTTTAAGGATCAACGTAAAATATGGGGGTAACACCGAGGCGAATAAAACGGTAAAAATGGTGAAATTGCAGTAGGCTTTATATCGATCGACACTGGATGCCCGTCAGGGCTCCGGTTGTCAAAGATTAGAACAAATACATGATTTTGAATGAAATTTTCGGTCCGCTATAGTTGTCCGTCAGGCC
>JAADGR010000217.1 GCA_013152225.1 Calditrichota bacterium | reverse complement strand
CTGTACGCTAACGGCAACGCACAGGTAGGATTTGCACCGTTTGAGACTGGGCTTGACATCACTTCGGCTCACGCTCATTGCGAGCGAAACGAAGTGGAGCGAAGCAATCTTTAGATTAACAGGCAGTTATGAGATTGCTTCGTCGTTCCTCACTCCTCGCAGTGACAAACATTTGTTACATTTCAACCTTTAACAAGTATAGACCCGAAAATAACTTGCAATAATGAAATAAATTCCTTATTATTGCGCGCTAATTTTGAATTGATGAGACGGTGAAGGCAAGACGATTTGCATTTGTCACGAACTGTTGGCTTGTCGCGAATGGGCGCAGGCATAGAAAATTTTGCAGAATTTTTGAGTAAACAAAAGGTTGATCGAACTTTATGTCTTGGGTTAGGTCAGCCTGTTTTTATTTAGAGGGTGGGATTAATAACAATCTAATGAAGGTAAAGCAAATGATCGTAATGAAATTCGGCGGGACCTCCGTCGGCAATTCGAAAGCTATTCAGCGCGTTGGAAATATTATCAAATCACGATTGCAACGAAAGCCGGTTGTTGTCGTTTCTGCTGTGAGCGGAATAACAAATAAACTTGTACGTCTCGGACAAATTGCAGCCGAAAAAAATCACGTTTTGGCCACAGAGACAATCGAGGAAATCCGCAAGGCTCATGCTGCGATAATCGCAGAGTTGAAAATCGGCGAAGATGCCGGGATTCAAAAGGCGTTTCCTGAGGCCATTGATTATCTTACCGATTTATCGGACCGGCTGCTGAGGGCCGGCGATCTCGTAAAACATCTCGTGGATGAACTGCTCAGCATCGGCGAGTATTTATCCGCCAATATTGTTTCCGCCTATCTGCGTTCCGTTGGAATACCCAGCCAATTCGCGGATTCCCGGGAACTTGTGAGCACGGATTCCCGATTTGGCCGTGCCCTTGTTCTTAAAGATGAAACGGAACTCAATATTAAAGAAAAACTGTTACCTGTTGTGGCGAAAAGTGTACCCGTTGTTCAGGGCTTTATAGGCAAGGATTCTTTTGGACGCACCACGACACTGGGGCGCGGAGGATCGGATTACTCTGCCACATTTATCGGAGCGCTCATTGATGCAGAGGCAGTGGAAATATGGTCTGATGTGGACGGGATTCTCACCGCTGATCCTTCTCTGGTGCCGAACGCAAAAAGGATTCGCAAAATGAGTTTTCAGGAAGCGGCAGAACTGGCATATTTCGGCGCCAAAGTTCTGCACCCGGCCACATTATTGCCGGCGATTGAAAAAGATATTCCCGTCTACGTCCTCAATTCCATGCGGCCCCAGGATGGCGGGACAAAGATATCCAAATTATCTGATGGGAACGGAGGCAACGATGGCGTCGTTAAATCCATCGCATATAAAGAGGGGCTGATCGTCATCACGGTCACCTCATCGCGTATGTTGATGGCGCACGGTTTTATGTCTTCCATCTTTGAGATTTTTGATCGCTACCAGACACCGGTTGATCTCGTCTCAACATCAGAAGTGAGCGTCTCCATGACGATCGATCAGGTCGAACACCTTGAAGATATTCATCGCGAACTCTTGCGTTTTGCCCAGGTTAAGATTGAAGAAAACAAGGCCATCATCAGCCTGGTCGGCGAGAAAATGAAAAGCACTCCGGGCATGCCGGCAAAGGTTTTCGGATTTCTGACGGACATTCCTATTCATTTGATCTCCCAGGGTTCGTCGGAAATTAATATCAGCTTTGTGATTGACGAAGCCGATCTGCCGGTTGTGATTAATCGTCTGCATGACAAACTTTTTAGCGGTACTTTGAATCCTGAGCTTTTTGGATAAGAAACATGCGTTTCTTTTAAAAGAAGATTCAATCGGATGTTTAAATCCGGTTTTATCTAAATACAGGCGTTGGCGATAAGCACTTGAAGCCCGAGTCGATTTTTATCTGCTTCAACGTGTTGATTCATCGGTGCCGAAAATTATATTAATTCAATACAAAAAATTCATAAAACCAAAGAGGTGTTTACCATGTCCGATTACGTAAATGAAGTAATGGATAGGGTGAAATCCAGGGATTCCGATCAGCCTGAATTTCACCAGGCCGTAGCGGAAGTTGCCGAATCTGTGGCGTTGGTTTACGACAAGCACCCGGAGTATCGTTCAGCTATGATTTTTGAACGGATCATCGAGCCGGAGCGTGTGATCATGTTTCGTGTTCCGTGGATGGACGATCAAGGCGAAATTCATATCAATCGCGGATTCCGCATTGAGATGAATAGTGCCATTGGGCCGTACAAAGGCGGGTTGCGATTCCATCCGTCCGTTAATTTGGGCATCCTCAAGTTTTTGGCTTTCGAGCAAGTGTTCAAAAACAGCCTGACTTCTTTGCCAATGGGTGGCGGAAAAGGCGGCTCGGATTTCGATCCCAAGGGAAAGAGTGACAACGAAGTGATGCGTTTCTGTCAAAGCTTCATGAGTGAACTTTTTCGGCACATCGGGCCAAATACGGATGTTCCTGCCGGCGACATTGGTGTGGGTGGAAGAGAAATCGGTTACATGTTCGGACAGTATAAAAAATTGCGTAACGAGTTCACCGGCGTTCTGACCGGCAAAGGTTTGAAGTGGGGCGGTTCGCTCATTCGTCCCGAGGCCACGGGCTATGGTTCTGTTTATATGGCTGCGGAAATGCTGGCATCGCGTAACGAAACTTTTGACGCAAAAGTCTGTCTGGTTTCCGGATCCGGTAATGTTGCACAGTACACGGTAGAAAAACTTTTGCAACTCGGAGCCAAAATTGTAACTTTGTCCGACTCGAGTGGCTTCATTTACGACGAAGAAGGACTTACCCCGGAAAAGCTGGATTTCGTTATGGAATTGAAAAATGTAAGACGCGGACGGATCAAAGAGTATGTCGAGAAATTCAAAAACGCCGAGTATACTCCTGTCGATCCTGCGCTCGATTATAATCCGCTGTGGGATATTAAAGCGGATTGTGCTTTTCCGAGTGCGACGCAAAACGAGATCAATGAAAAAGATGCACAAAACCTGTTAAAAAATGGAGTTTACGTTGTGAGTGAAGGCGCAAACATGCCGACGACCCTCGACGGCGTTAACCATTTTCTTGAAGCAGGTATTCTTTATGCGCCGGGAAAAGCGGCCAATGCCGGTGGTGTTGCCGTTTCCGGTCTGGAAATGACGCAGAACAGTATGCGTATGCCCTGGACGCGTGAAGAGGTCGACCATCGCTTGAGCCTCATTATGAAGAACATCCACAAAACATGCGTGGAAACAGCGGAACGTTTCGGCACCCCGGGGAATTATGTCAATGGCGCCAATATCGGCGGATTCCTCAAAGTTGCCGATGCAATGATGGATCAGGGATTGGTCTAATTGTTGTTCGCTTATTATAGCCTCCCGTCGGCCTATTGAACAGAAGGTGATGCGGCAATTCAAGTTTTTTAGAGAATAAAATTGCCGCCTCATTTGGCCCGCGGGAGGTTTTGATTTTTAAGCAATCATAAAAGAAAATATTGTTATGACAAAAGACGATTATAAAAAATATCTTCCCACCACTGATCCGCTTTGGGGAGAACAAGCCATGGGTACCGGTTTTCAGGGATTTCAGAATTTGATGCGCAACCGCATCCGTGATATTTTGTTGGTGTCCAGTCTTTACGATCTTTACATTCTGGAAGAAGACGGGCGTCTGTACGAGTTGATTCGGGACAAGTACCAGGGACTGGGGCTGAGCCATACGCCTGAAATGACACGTGTTTCCAGCGGCAGCGAAGCCATAGCCCTTGCTAAAGAAGAGCGGCGCTTTGACCTCATCATCACGACCTTTCATATTGAGGATATGAATGTCGTCACCCTCGCTAAAAAACTTCGCAAAGAGAAAATAGATATTCCGATCGTTCTTCTGGCGTTTGATAACCGGGAATTATCGCAGATTCTCAAACACAACCACTCAAAAGTTTTCGATCAGATATTTATCTGGCAGGGCGATTTCCGTCTTATGATTGCCATCATCAAGCTTCTTGAAGATCGAATGAATGTGGAACATGATTCGCATTCGGTTGGTGTGCAATCTATCATCGTTGTCGAAGACAGTATTCGCTATTACTCCTCGCTGCTTCCCATGATTTACCTTGAGGTTATGAAACAATCCCGGAGGTTGGTCTCCGAAAGTCTTAGTGTTTCGCACATGCAGTTACGCCGCCGCGCAAGGCCGAAAATTCTTTTATGTAAAAATTATGATGAAGCGTGGGATTATTTCACGAGATATCAGGATACGGTCTTGGGCATTATTTCCGATATTGATTTTCCACGTGATGGCAAAGAAGACCCGTTGGCCGGTTTGGAATTTGCTCGTGAAGTGAAGAAACTGCAGCCCGACATTCCTGTTCTGCTTCATTCGGCTTTGCCGGAAAATGAGGAAAAAGCAAAATCCGTTGAGGCTTCTTTCCTCCTGAAAAATTCACCTACTCTGTTGGAAGACATCCGCGAGTATATGGAGACGCACCTCAGTTTCGGTGATTTTGTTTTTCGCACAAAGGATGGCAAAGAGGTCGGACGCGCTCATAATCTGAGTTCTTTTGAGAAACAGATTAAGCTTGTCCCCGGCGAAAGTCTCCTCTATCATGGAGCAAGAAATCATTTTTCAAACTGGCTCAAAGCGCGAACCGAGTTTTGGCTGGCTTATAAGTTGAGACCGCGAAAAGTCACCGAGTTTTCTACCGTTGAAAAGATGCGTCAGGATTTGCTTTCCTCCCTGAGGGAATATCGTAAAGTGCGGCAGCGGGGAACAATTACGGATTTTGACAAAGAATCTTTCGATCCCAACAGTAGTATTTCCCGGATCGGCGGAGGCGCCCTTGGCGGCAAAGCGCGCGGCCTGGCTTTTGTCAATATTCTCATCAATAATTACAAAGTCCGGTCGCAATTTAAAGACGTTCAGGTTTACATTCCCCCGGCCATTATTCTCGGCACGGATATTTTTGATCGTTTTTTGGAGGAGAATGATCTGCGTCATTTTGCACTTTATGCTACAAACGACAAAGATATTGAAAAGCGATTTCTCAAAGCAAAAAAGTTTCCCAAAGATATTCTCCGGAATTTATCTGATTTTCTGGAATTGGTGCAGGAACCGCTGGCGGTTCGTTCGTCCAGCTTGTTGGAAGATTCGCACAATCAGCCCTTTGCCGGGGTGTATAAAACCTACATGCTGCCTAATTCGCAGGCCGATTTGAAAACGCGTTTGAAGGAATTGCTGAAAGCAATCAAACGCGTTTATGCTTCGACTTTTTTCAATGCCGCGAGAGAATATATAAAATCTACCGCCTTCCGGCTTGAGGAAGAAAAAATGGCGGTCATTGTACAAAAAATGATCGGCACAACTCATCATGATCGTTTTTATCCTGATTTTTCCGGTGTGGCACGCTCTCATAATTTTTACCCCATTGCACCACAAAAAGCGGCAGATGGCATCGTTTCCGTGGCTCTTGGCCTTGGCAAAATGGTTGTAGAGGGCGGTACGTGCATGCGCTTTTCACCAAAATATCCGACGCACAATATTCAGTTTTCCACTCCCAAACTTTCCTTGCAAAATTCCCAGCAGTATTTTTATGCCGTTGCCTTGAACGGCAGCAATGAAGGAGAAAAAGATGCGGAAGACTATTTTGTAAGAAAGTATCCTTTAAAAACCGCGGAAGATGATGGCGTCCTTTATCGCATGGGATCCACTTATTCGGCAGAGAACGATCACGTTTATGATGGCATTTCACGAAAGGGTATTCGTCTGGTAACTTTTGCCCCCATTCTTAAAAACAAACTTTTTCCTCTTGCAGATATTTTGAATTCTCTTCTCAAAATAGGCAGCAAAGGGATGGGCACTCCC
Organism: Calditrichota bacterium; assembly: GCA_013152225.1. Taxonomy (GTDB): domain Bacteria; phylum Zhuqueibacterota; class Zhuqueibacteria; order Residuimicrobiales; family Krinioviventaceae; genus Hydrothermomicrobium. The sequence continues at coordinate 2,882 of JAADGR010000217.1, read as the reverse complement.
GTAGAGATTGAATTTGCTGTGAATTGTGCTGTTCCGAAAGGTGAAGTCAAAGAGTTTGGGGTGCTCCAGGTGCGGCCAATGGTTTTAAATCAGGAAATGGCATATGTTAACCTCGCCAAAGTTCCCGCCAATAAACTGATCTGTTCCAGCAAGCGGGTGATGGGAAATGGCATTATCAAAGATGTATTTGATATCGTTCTCGTGGATTGGAATCATTTTGATCGTTCACAAAGCAGAAAAGTTGCTGCCGAAGTGGGTGTTTTTAATTCTGTGCTTGCATCGCAAAACCGCAACTATTTGCTTATCGGCGTTGGACGATGGGGAACGCTCGATCCCTGGCTCGGCATTCCGGTTGCATGGGAGCAAATCGCCGGAGCTCGCGTAATTATTGAATCAGGTTTTAAAGATTTTGATGTTATGCCTTCCCAGGGTACTCATTTCTTTCAAAACCTGAATTCTTTCAACATCGGTTATTTTACCGTCAGTACGGGATCGGATAACGGTTTTGTTGACTGGGACTGGCTTTTAGGTCAGCCCGCAGAGGAAAAAAAAGAATTCACGCGGTTGCTTCACTTTGAAAAGCCCGTCATCATCAAAATGAACGGACAGAAAAGCGAAGGTATCATTCTCAAACCCGGGAATAGTCATTAATCTGAATTTTATGAGTAACTCTTTTATACTTGGAGGTAAAATTATGAACATCGCTATTTTGGGCTATGGTCGCATGGGCCGGGAAATTGAGCGCATTGCCAAAAAAAGAAATCATACAATCTCTGCAATTTTTGATATCGATAAACCGTTTGACAAATCATCGGACATGAATGCGACGGAAGTTTTGATAGATTTTACACTTCAGGATGCAGTGTTGGGAAATCTTGAAACGGCTGCTTTTTTCGGCATTCCGATTGTCGAGGGAACCACGGGCTGGCTGGATCATTTTAAAGACGTACAAAACATGGCCAACCTGACGATGGTTTACAGTCCGAATTTTTCACTCGGGGTTTACATGTTCACAAAGCTGGCGGAATACGCCGCCAAATTGCTGGGATCGCTGGGCGAGTACGATTGCTATTTGCACGAATGGCACCACCGCGGTAAAGCCGACAGTCCCAGCGGCACAGCGAAAAAACTCGCCGATGTTCTGTTGTCACAACTCCCGGACAAAGAAAAACTACTCTTTGAAACAAGTCACGGCAAAATCGACCCTGCGGCGCTGCACGTTACATCCAGCCGTGTCGGCAGAATTCCCGGAACGCACGAAATCGGCTTTGATTCCGATTTTGATTTCATTCAGTTGAAGCACCAGGCGCACGGACGCGAGGGATTCGCCTACGGAGCCGTGCGCGCAGCCGAATGGATCGCGAGCAAAAAGGGAATTTTTACCATGGATGATTTTATGGATTCACTGGATTCATCCGGGTGATAAGTTTTTACTATGCTTCGATAAAATCTGTTTTAATTTTTAAAATAAAATATTAATCCTGCTGTTTTTTGCAGACCGGCAAGTCTGCCCTGCGAAAAATCTTCCTTTGGTAATCATCATTGCGTCAAATCGTTTTGCCCGAAATGGTTTTGCCATGAATCATTTTGTCCTGAATTATTTTGTCTTTTACAGACAAACTGTTGCACTTATTACTTGAACGCGCGTTTCTTGAAAGTGCCCAAGGCTCGCAAAAGCAGTGAACCTGATTTTATAAGAGAAACTTTAGCTTTTGATTTAATAATAATTTTATTAAAATAGGAGTATGAAAAGAACAATGAAATTTTACAAATATCACGGCCTCGGCAATGATTACATTGTCATGAATCCTGCCGAAATCGGGCGAGAGTTAAACGAAGACCAGATCAAGTTGATCTGCCATCGCAATTACGGCGTTGGCTCGGACGGTATTCTCTGGGGGCCTTTGCCGACTGATGAGTGTGATTTTGCTTTACGCATTTTCAATCCCGACGGCAGCGAAGCGGAAAAAAGCGGCAACGGACTGCGAATTTTTTCAAAATATTTATGGGATCACGGTTTGGTGCAGGAAGAGCCGTTCTCCATTTCAACCTTGGGGGGAAAAGTCATGTCGCATGTGCATCCCGGCGGCAAGATGATCGATGTGGAAATGGGGCGCGTTAGTTTTGAAAGCGCACAAATTCCCGTTGCGGGTTTATCCCGCAAAGTGATAAACGAAACGATCACGATTGACGGACAGGACTATCGTTTCTGCGCTGCCACGATCGGCAATCCGCACTGTGTCCTTCCCCTGGAGGAGATTTCCGAAGACCTGGCGGACGCGTTGGCCCGCACATCGAAAACGATCCCCGTTTCCCGAATCGAATCAATGTTCAGTTTATGAAAGTTCTGGACCGGAACAATATTCAAATTGAAATCTGGGAACGCGGAGCGGGATATACTCTGGCTTCCGGCAGCAGCAGCAGCGCCGCAGCCGCCGTTGCCCACAAACTCGGTTTGTGCGACAGCCAAATCGCTGTGCACATGCCCGGCGGCAGACTGGATATTTCAATTTCCAAAGATTTTGCAATCACAATGCAAGGCCCGGTTACGCGCGTAGCGGAAGGAATGATTTTTGAAGAGATGTTTTCATAAATGATAACAAATATCGATTGGACAGAATAAGCTGATTAAGAACGGATTTGAAAAAGTTCCTCAAAGCAGACAACAAAGTGTGGGAGAGGAAATCGCCAATAGCATTTCTCATGGTATCGGTGCAGCATTAAGCCTGGTCGCACTTGTTCTTCTTGTGGTTTTTGCTAGTAAATATGGCGATATATGGCGAATTACAAGTTTCAGTATCTATGGCGCTACACTTTTTTTCCTTTATTTAGCATCGACCCTGTACCATAGCTTTACAAACAGACGTGTGAAGCATTTTTTC
>JAADGR010000518.1 GCA_013152225.1 Calditrichota bacterium | reverse complement strand
CCGGGCCGGGAAAGGATGTTTTACCGATTCTTGAACGCCTTGATACCGGCGAACTGCGCCTGATCGCCCAACTCGTCTTCAATCCATATAAAGCGATTGTATTTGGCGATGCGCTCGCTGCGGCAGCCGGAACCGGTTTTGATGTGTCCGGCGCTGGTGGCCACCGTCAGGTCGGCGATGGTCGTGTCTTCCGTTTCGCCGGAACGGTGCGAGACAAAGCAATAGTAATTATTTTTTCCGGCCAAAGCGATGGTGTCCATCGTTTCCGTCAGTGTGCCGATTTGGTTTAGTTTGATGAGAATAGAATTGGCAACACCAGTATCGATGCCTTTTTGCAGAATAGCAGGGTTGGTACAGAAAATATCGTCACCAACTATTTCGATCTTTGATCCCAGTTTGTCGGTCAGTTTTTTCCATCCGTCCCAGTCATTTTCAGCCATACCGTCTTCCAGCAAAACAATGGGATATTTGTCGACCCAGGTCGCCCACAAATCGACTATTTCGTCAGGGGTGATATAGGAGCCGTCGGATTTGAAGCGCTTGTACTTGCCGTCGTCCCACATTTCGCTGCTGGCAGGATCAAGACAAATGCTGATGTCCTCGCCCGGTTTATAGCCGGCTTTTTCTATGCCCTGCATAATCAGTTCAACAGCTTCTTCGTCGGATTTAAGCTGTGGCGCGAATCCGCCCTCATCGCCGACACCGGTGCTGTATCCTTTACCCTTTAAAATATTTTTCAGGGCGTGAAATGTCTCAGCACCCATGCGGATGGCTTCGCGGAAAGAAGGGGCATTATGCGGTGCGATCATAAATTCCTGAAAGTTGACATTGTTATCCGCATGTTTGCCGCCGTTAATAACATTCATACAGGGCACCGGCAGCATGGAAGCCGTGGACCCGCCGAGGTATTTGTAAAACGGCATCTGATGTTCTTTTGCCGTCGTCCTTGCAACGGCCAGGGAAACGCCCAAAATACCGTTGGCTCCAAAACGAGCTTTATTCGGTGTGCCATCCAGATCAATCATTGTCTGGTCGATGGCTCGTTGATCTTCAGAATCTTTTCCTATTAGCGCATCGCGGATTTCTGTATTGATACTGTTTACTGCTTTCAAAACACCTTTTCCGCCAAAACGTTTCGGGTCTCCGTCGCGCAATTCTACAGCTTCTCTCTCACCGGTGCTTGCGCCGGAGGGCACAAGAGCGATTTCCGATACGCCGCTTTCCAGTTCAAGTCTTACGCCAACTGTCGGGTTGCCGCGGGAGTCAAGTATTTCCAGGGCATGGATGTCTTTAATTTTGCTCATTATTTGTATCTCCTTTTTTTATTGTGGCTAGTTGTTCTATATAATAAATGAATCTTTTGATTTTGGGATCAAGAACGTTTTCAAGTTGCGGTGAAACATCGCCGTACCGTTTTAATTTATTCGATGTTTCGTCCATCAGAATCGTCCAGTAATAAGCCGACATTCCTGCAAGCTGATTGCTGAGAAATTCTTTTTGATCATCAAAGTTAAAAATATGTTTCATTTCTGCAATCAATTTATGCATTTCAATGAAAATATCTTTCAGTTTTTTAATCTCATCATCCGCAAGATCGACGTAAAACGAATACAACTCTCCGGTCATCGTTTTGTTGTCGATGAGCATTTCCATTGTTAATATCTTTTCTTCCAGCATTCTAAGTGAAATCTGGAGAGAATTTTTTTGCGAGTTATTTAGCAAAGGCTTTTTCATTTACGGCTCGTCAAGTTCTTCTCCATCGGATAATTTTAAATATTTTGCCCGAGATCTATCATACAAATCCATTGTGTAAAGTACTTTGGTAGAGACAAGATGGTCTAACTGCGGAACATGGTTATCGCGCTTTTCCCGCACCTTCTCATGCTTTTTAAGGTGCTGAGATATCTCTTTTTCCGAATAATACAGCACATTGCAGATACGACAGCGATACTGCATTCCGCTTAATCTTTCTATTGAAAACGGAACGCCGTTTTTTCGTCGAAACCTTGCTGAGATTTTTGGTGCCATTTTAGCAAACTCCTTTTACCAAAAAAGAGATTAAAAATCAGGGGCACAAAATATTCGCTTCGCTCGCAATGACATTTTCGGACTTTTTACGAATGACTCTTTGCTGTTTCCGTAAATAAAAAAACTCCTGTTTCTCACACAGCACAACTGTGTCAGAAACAGGAGTTATTAGCCAAATGGCATTCGATTTAGAGTGAACTCCATCACCGGCAAAAGTTAATAAGAATATGAGATATTTGCAAGAGATTTAATGCTCTAGTGTCACTTGTTTTACATTTTTTATAAAAATGAGAATCAGGATAAAAGCCAGTGGATGCAAAATTCCCATCAAGACAAAGACCGGAATGTAGCCAAAATATTGTACGACAAATCCGGGAATGAGCGCTGAAAATAAAATTCCGCCGAGGCCACCGGCAAATCCGCCAAGGCCGGTAACGGAGGCCACAGCTTTTTGCGGAAAACAATCGCTGCACAGGGTGAAAATGTTGGCCGACCAACTGTTGTGAGCGCCGCAGGCCAAACTGACGAGCAAAATAGCAACCCACGGATTCTGTGCGAAAACCGCCAAGACAGAAATCGGTAGAAATAATGCGCTCACCAGCATGGTCGTTTTTCTTGCTTTATCTACGCTCCATCCTTTGACCATCAAATAGCCGGGAGCCCAGCCGCCGACAAATCCCATGAGCGTGGCCAGGGAATAAATTAACGGGATGGCAATGGCAATCCCTTTGAGATCAAAGCCGCGCTGCGTGTTGAGATAGGTCGGCATCCAGTAGAGATAGAACCACCACACCGGGTCTGTTAAAAACTTGCCCAGCATGATGCCGACTGTTTCTTTGTGACGGAGTAATTCCGACCATGGAATTTTGATTTCCTTCTCGCTGCTTTGTTGCTCTTGCGGTTTTTTATAAAAAATCTGCCAAAAAATCAAAAGAATGAAACCGATTCCTCCAAAGACAAAAAATGCACTTCGCCAGCCGGCCGCGAGTGCAATCGCTGCAATGAGTGGCGGGCCAATGATGGAAGATATGCTCGATCCGCTGTTGAATAAAGATGTGGCAAAAGCGCGATCTTTAATTTCGAACCATTCGGCGACCGATTTGATGGCGGCCGGAAAATTTCCTGAAGCTGCCAGTCCAAGGGCTCCGCGCCATCCGGCCAGACAAAATGCTGTGCCACACAGACCGTGCATGGCACCCGCTATCGACCAGAACAAAATAGAAAGGAAATAGCCTGGTTTTGTTCCCAACCGGTCGATGACAAATCCAACAACCAACATTCCTATCGTATAAGCAAACTGAAATGCGCTTAAAATATAACCATAAAACACGGGACTAATAGTGATTTCTTTTTGGATGACCGGCAGTAGAACCGAAAGAACGATGCGGTCCAGATAATTGATCGTCGTTCCGGCGAAAAGGAGAAAGAGAATGACCCAGCGGTAAGTGTTTTTGTGAGACACTATTTTCCTTTCATGGGTTAGCGAAGAAAATGATTTCAGATTAAATGCGTCTTAAAAACCTCCGAATACAATGTTTCCAGTACACCCTAAATATAGTTGCTGACAATTTATTGAGACAATTTTCCTTGTTTTTCTAATTATTATAATATATTTTACTAAAATTGTTATTTTACTTTTAAAGGCAGGAACTGTGACCGAACATGAATTTATTAAAATTATGTTAAATCGCATTGTTGCTGATTTCGACCCATTGCGAATTATCCTGTTTGGCTCCCAGGCACGAGGAGATGCGACTTTACAAAGTGATTTTGATATACTTGTGGTTATGTCCGGCAAACCAGACAAACGTGAACGAGCAATAAGTATTCGTAAAAAGCTGGCAGATTTGCCATTCAGCAAAGATATTATCGTGTCATCTCTTGATGAAATTGATCGACGTGGCAAAATTGTCGGCACTGTCTTAAATCAAGCTTTGGTTGAGGGGAAAACTGTTTATGCAAAACAATAGTATAGTTTCTGAAACGAAACGATGGCTTCGCTATGCTAAGGAAGATTTGATTGCTGCTGAGGCTATTTTAAAATCTTCCACTTTATTTCCGCGACATGGTTGTTGGCTAGCTCAGCAGGCCGCAGAAAAAGCCATCAAAGCGATGTTAATTTTTTTGCAAATACGGTTTCCCAAAAGTCACGATTTAGATGCACTCAGCAATCTCCTGCCTGATGATTTGCACCTGAAAAATGAATTCCCTGAATTGTCAACCCTGTCAGAGTGGGCTGTTGAGGCGCGCTATCCAGGAGAATGGCCCGATGCAACAGAAAAAGAAGCACAAGATGCAGTTGAACAGGCCAGAACGATTTTCGAAGCGGTGTGCAGAAAACTAGGCCAATTCAATGTCGTGATGAATAATCAATCATAGTTATTCGTGATATTTATTTTAAATACTTCCCAAACTCCGCCACGGCTTCATACATCGCCACAATATTTTCCGGCGGCACATCCGCCTGGATATTATGAATCGTGTTAAAGACAAATCCGCCGCCCGGGGCAAAAACATCGATATTTCGTTTGACCTCCTCCCGAATTTTTTCAGGAGTGCCGTGCGGAAGTGTATCCTGCGTATTAATTCCTCCGCCCCAGAAGACAATGTCTTTGCCGAAATCTTTTTTCAACTTTTCCGGTTCCATTCCCGCCGCAGTAATATGGACGGGATTCAAAATATCGATGCCCATTTCAATGAAATCAGGTAAAAGTTCCCGAACGTTGCCGCAGGAGTGGAAAAAAATATGAGCATTGGGAGCTTTCTTTTTCATAAAAGAAATCAGTTCTGCCTGGCGTGGTTTGATCATCTCCCGAAAAGTTGCCATTGAAATAAGCTGCGACGTCTGCGTGCCGAAATCATCCGCTTCGGCAATGACATCAACAACATCGCCAAGTTCATCGAGCGCGGTTTGCCAATAGTCCAGTTTGACTTGCAGGATTTTATCCAATAAATGCCCGGCATTTTCTTTGTCGATCAGCAAATCGACAAGTGCGTTTTCCATACCGCGTAAACGGATGGCCATTTCCAGAATTCCCGCACAAACGCTTTTGAGGAAAACAGCATAGCCTGCCTCTCGAAAAGCGATAGCCTGTTCGCGCAGTCCTGCAACTCGCCGTTTTTCTCCGCCGTCGGGCCAGGGATACTTGTCGAGATAGTCGGCTGAAATCGCTGCGGATTCCATCGGGCTCAAATAGAGATCGTACCATAATCCTTCGGCCTTGTTAAAACGGTAACCCAATCCCCACTCATCAATGTGGGACAAGGTGTCGCCCTCATCCGTATCTGTAAAGTCGTTGGCGTTCATCAGCGGCCACAACCCTTTTACATCCACGCCAAATTTTTCCATAATGTCATCATCCGGAAGACAAATTTGCTGAATGGCGTCGCAGATTTGCGGTTCTTTCGGTGGCAAGCCCAGGTATTGGCGCAGGTTTTTGTAGGCGATCGCCGATATTCCTGTTACCTGCGTACTCGCCAAATCAACCGGTACCCGGTCCGGTTCTTTGTGCTGTAAGGTGGTAAGGATTCTTTCACGTGATGTCATTTTTTGTTCCTCATTGCTCAGATCGGAGGTGGCTTGGCCGTATCAGTCCTGCACAGGCTGTTTGTTTCCGGTTCCGACAGGTCGTGTGATAAATGGCATCGTGACTATATCATAAAAGACGTTGATGAGATTAGCCTGCATCATCTCTATCGTGCGATGACCTTTTGGGGTGAAGCTGTTGCAAACCAACGAGAAAAAACACCGTTTGCCCCACGATGTACAAAAAACCTCATTGAAGAAAATCTGTTTTATGAACATCGTGATCTTTTTACCGGCCTGGATTTTGTGTTTTTTGATACAACGTCAATCTATTTTGAAGGAGCCGGCGGCGCCATGATCGGCCAAAGAGGGTACATCAAGGATCATCGCCCGGACCTGAATCAAATGACCATCGATCAAAAAAAATAGAGCAAGATGCAAAATTTGATGGCAAATGGGTGCTGGAAACGAGGCCGATTTTTCACCAAAGAGATGAAACAATCAGATGTCATGTGTTTTGCAGTTTTCTTGCGCTCGTCCTCAGAATGGAACTGGATCGACGCCTTGAGATGGCTGGCCATAATTTTGAATGGTCGGATATTAAACAGGATTTAAAATCGCTTCAGGAAATAACCATAAAAGACAACGGAAAATCTTTGGCCATTCGAAGTGAATGCCTGGGTGTCTGCGGCAAAGTATTCCGGGCTGTCGGCGTTGCCATTCCGCCTATAATTCAAAATTAATTTAATATTATTTCAGGAAAAATCAACAAGTATCTCAAGATCGTGAAAAAGCCTATTCTTACACTTTTCGCATCCGCCCGCTTGGCAGATTTAACGATGCAGAGAAATTGAGCAAACAGGTTTTTGATTTGCGGTAAGTGGGGGAGAAAGGGGGATGCTACATGGAGCTTACTTATGACAACCGGAGCCCTGACAGGCATCCGGTGTCTTATATTTAGCTGCAATTTACGGGGTGCTTTAAATTAACACTATGCTCTTTGGTTGAAAATGCTCTATATGAAGCTGAAACAATGTACTGAATTTGAAAAGATATTTTGTGATTACAGTTCACCGATTTTCTTCAAAAAGCCATTATAGACTCTTGGTGAATACCATCTCCCCTTGGAGATCATTTCATCCAGTAAAGGCTTAACTCTTTTAATGATCCCCATTTCTTTTGCTTTGAGAAGAATTGATAATGTTCTTGTAACTTTTAAATCAGAATTTTGGGCGATTTTATATGCGATATTCTCATCTATAATTACTAAATCAGCATCGAGTTCTTTGGCAAGAAGAATTGTTTCTGCTTCCCCGTTATCCAGTTGGTTAAGCAGTAAATCTTTGTAGAGTTGTCCTTTGATTTGTTGTACTTTAATGAAATCAGATTCGACTTCTTTATATCCATAACTTTCTTTTGCTTTAATTTCATCGTATACTGCTTGAGGAATGATGATCTCGCTAAATAGGCGTTTGAGTATCTCTGTTTTTTGAATTGATGCAAGAGAAATAATTGGCGTTGTATTTGTCACAACGATCATATCATGTCTATTCTATTGGCATCTTTAACAATTTCGTTCAGTTCATCATCATTATAATCAAAAATATATTCCTTTTCCTGATTTAATTTTTCGATGAACTCTATCTTGTTATATCCGGCTAATTCGGCTGCTTTTCCTAAAGATAATTTATTTTTACGATATAATAGCAGAGCCGAAGAAAATAAAATCTCTTTTGTAAAGTCATCTTTATTTTCTTTCAACGAGAGAAGTATATTTTCTTTTACCGGGAAAGTAATGTCGACTATTCTTTCTGACATAATGTTCTCCATTCAATGGAAATTGTTACCACAGTTACTTTAAAAGTAATGACAAATAACCATGAATGCAAACAAATTTTCTATTTTTAAAGGTGGCGATCTTGTTCCGTTTCCGTTCAGGAATAAAGAACTGATCGAAAAGGCGCCGGAGGCAAATCTCCGGCACGCGCCCACGGATAATGATTTCGGCAACCGCATGGACGTGAGATGCGCTGTGTGGCGGTTTGCAACGAAAAGGGTGAAGGTCTGCTGGCTGTGGGCATGCCGCTGCTCAGTGTGTCCGCACTGCATTATACGGTTGAAGATTTGACCCAGGAGAAACGCGGCACCCCATGCACACGGTCGATCTGGTGAAAAGAAACTTTGTGGCGCTGAATCTCGATTACAAACAGATGGGCCTCGGCGGTGACAATTCATGGGGTGCACGAACGCATCCGCAGTACACTTTGCCGGCGAAAGCTTATTCTTACACGTTTCGCATCCGCCCGCTTGGCAGATTTGATGATGCGGAGAAATTGAGCAAGCAGGTTTTTAATTTGCGGTAAGAGTGGGAGAAATGTGATACTTTAGGAGACTTCAATATGACAATCGGAGCCCTGACTGGAATCCGGTGTCTTGCTCATCTCTAAAAGGCGTAAAGATTAGCTGGCTTGTGCATATATTTTTACTTCAGATTCTAATTTCGTTCCCAATCTATCTGATTCTACTTCTAAATCATAATGGGCTTGAAGATTAATCCAGAATTGAGGAGAAATACCGAAATAGCGGCCAAGTCTGAGGGCTGTGTCTGCTGTTATTGAACGCTTGCCCAGCACGATTTCATTAATTCGACGAGGAGACACATTTATGTCTTTTGCTAATTTATACTGGCTGATACCCATTTCAT
>JAADGR010000468.1 GCA_013152225.1 Calditrichota bacterium | reverse complement strand
TGGCGCGAAAATTTGCGGAAATAAACGACGGCACTTTTGTTTTTGCCGTCAGGGACAAGGATGCCGGAAAGAACGTTTATTTATCCGAAGAGACGGAGGATGATTTTGAAAAAGGTGAACGTTTGTGGTTATTGCCGCACCTCAGTTTGCAGATAAAATTGCAAGGGATCACGCTTCGTGAGATTGCAAAACGTCGTACGTTGACCAATCTGGCTTTTCTCGCTGTCGTGGATATCGTTCTTTTGTTGGGCGTTCTTTATCTGCTGCGAAATATATCACATGAAATGGCGCTGGCCAGACTCAAAACAGATTTTGTTGCCAACGTATCTCACGAACTGCGCACGCCGCTTGCGCTCATTCGAATGCACGCCGAGACTTTGGAAATGGGCCGGGTGCCTTCTGATGAAAAGAAACAAAATTATTACCGTACGATTGTGGCCGAGACCACACGCCTGACGCAGCTCATCAATAATATTCTTGACTTTTCTCGAATCGAATCCAACAAGAAGGAATATCATTTGACGAAAAGCGATTTGTCGGAACTGGTGCGTCAGACAATGGCAATATATCTCTTTCATCTGCGGCAAAAGGGCTTTCATATCGATGTTAATATTGACGATCATCTTCAGAAAATCAGGATCGATGCGGAAGCCGTCAAACAGGCTTTTATGAATCTTTTGGATAATGCCGTAAAATTTAGTACGGATGAAAAACAGATCGATGTGCATTTGCATCAAAACGACAAGAGCATCATCCTTTCCGTCAGCGACCGGGGAATCGGTATTCCGCAGGCAGAGCAAAAGAAAATTTTTGACAAATTTTATCGTGTCGGAACCAGCCTGGTGCACAACACCAAAGGCAGCGGCCTGGGCCTGAGTTTGGTGAAGCATATCATGGATATTCACAACGGTCAGGTTATCGTGAAAAGCCGGGTTGGCGAAGGCAGTACGTTCTCCCTTGTGTTTCCTGTTGACGAAAGCAAGGGGGCTTGAATCATGGCGCGCATTCTTGTGGTGGAAGACGAGATCGAGATGGCCCTTGGACTGAAGGATAATTTTGAGTACGACGGCCATAAAGTAATCACCGCTCATGATGGAGAAGATGGTCTGAAAAAGGCGTTGACAGAATCGCCGCAACTCATTATCCTCGATGTTATGCTGCCAAAGAAATCCGGCTTGGATGTTTGCAAAGAATTGCGCATGCAGGGAATAAAAATTCCGGTGATCATGCTTACAGCACGAGGGCAGGAGATTGATAAGGTGCTTGGGCTGGAGTTGGGAGCTGATGACTATATTACCAAACCTTTCAGTGTGCGCGAATTGCTGGCCAGAGTGAAAGCCGTTCTGCGGCGTACCGGCGCGGAAGAAGGGAAAAATCAAAATATCGTGCAGACAGGTGAAATTTCTGTGGATTTTGAACACATGACCACACGCAACAGCGCCAATCAGCCAACTGAAATGACTTTAAAAGAATTGGATATTTTAAAATATTTCGTCCAACATCCTGCGCAGACGATTTCGAGAGATGAACTTTTGGATAAAGTCTGGGGATACGATACTTATCCCAGCTCGCGGACCGTGGATAATTACATTTTAAAACTGCGTAAGAAAATCGAAAAGGATCCCGCCCACCCTCATCACATCCTCACTGTTCATGGAATTGGTTATAAATATATTCCATAAAATCATCTGTGACAATTTTTTACATCTTTTGACCTCCTGATGACAATGATTTCAATTTATTTTTTAACTTGTGCAAGATACAATAAACTGTTCACTCGTTGTCATGGAGGCATAACACTAATGAAAAGACACAGGATCATTTGTTCGGTTTTAATCGCGCTGGTTGCCTTGGGGCTGCAGGGGAAAAGCCTGGCCTCGCAGAAAGTCATACCGCTCACTCTTGAAAAAGCAGTCGAAATCGCGATGGCGAACAGTTACCGCGTAAAACAATTGCAATTGGGAATTGAACGTACCAGAGCCTATCTGCGCGCTGAACGTGCGGGACTGAAATCTCAAGTCTACATGAACATTAAATCGCCGGAAATAAACGCCATTTCCACTTACAAATGGAATTCGATCCTGCGGAAAGACGAGATTATTCGCCAAAACACAAGGCTCTGGCAAATGGAGTTATCGATCAGGCAGCCGGTTATTTTGTTCGGTTATCCAACTGATGGCTATCTTTCTCTGAATTATAAAACATATCGATATTCGCAAAAGAATGGATATCAGGATATCAATTACTATAACAGGTATTTTTTGGAATTTGATCAGCCTATTTTTCAGCCAAACAGGTTAAAAAATGCAATCGAGAATGCTGAACTAAAGTTGAAAAGAAAAGAATTGGAATACAATGCAGACAAGATCAACCTGGTTGGTGACATAGCCGAAGATTTTTATCAACTGTTCAGCATGTCATATAAAAATGAGGTTTATAAGCACCATCTTGGGAATGTAAACCGCGTTGCACAAATCATTCAAGAGTCGGCGCAGGATACGAATCATGCAATTGATGCGATTCAAATTAAAGTGGAAAAAGCGAATTCACAGGAAAAAGTGTTCCAGAACCAAAGTGAATTGAGGTTGGCGATTTCGCGTATGAAGAGACGACTGCGGATCAATGACAACGATTCTCTTACTATCGTGCCGGACATGAAAATAACCCAAATTTATATCGATCTTGATGATGCCATTCAAAAAGGTTTTACCTTGAATCCCGATTTACGAATTCTTTCCATTAATCGACGCCGCAACAAAATTGATCTGGAGAATACAAAGGGCAGAAATGCATTCCACATGAATATCGAAATGACTTATGGTCTGGAAAAGGAAGACGAGAGCTATCGACGGTTATGGAATAATGAAGATAACAGCTATTCCGTTGTAGTGAATGCATTTATCCCGTTGTGGGATTGGGGGCAGCGTAAAGCGCGCATTCAGGCGCAAGAAATTGGTTTGCGAAAAACAGACCTTTGGATCGAGGAACAAAAAAGGAGCATCAAAACGGAAATAACAAACGCAGTGGAAAACGTTAAAGAATACCAATTCCGTGTTCAAAGCATGAAAAAGAATGTGGATATGGCAAAGCAGATTTCCGGTGTAAGTATCCGGCAATTCCAGAAAAGTCAAATTTCTTTGCAGGACCTGTTGCAGAACATAAACCGCCAAAAAGAAACGGAATTCAACTTCCTCGATGTTTATTTGGGTTATCGGGATGCTCTTATAAAATTGATTGGCTATACATTTTATGACTATGAGGGCAACATGCCGCTGTTGGAGCATTTAAACAGACAAGGTTAGAAAAATAAAACGCGAGTCAAAATATGAAAAAGATAATAAGCATAGCCTTTCTCTTTCTCGGGTTTTCATCCCTGTTTGCGATGGATCTCAAAAGAGAGATAAATCTAAAGGGTGAATGGCGTTTTGAGATTGGGAACAACCTTTCATACAAAGAACCCGGTTTTGATGATTCCAAATGGGAGAAAATCAACGTTCCTGATAGATGGGAAAATGAGGGCTTTCCCGGTTATGATGGTTACGCATGGTACCGCCTCACATTCAACGTGCCGTCAGGTTTAAAGGCAAAAAAGCTTTATCTCCAATTGGGCAGAATCGATGCTGTCGATCGGGTTTATTTGAATGGAAAGCTCGTGGGCGGCAAAGGTAAATTTCCCCCCAAATACGATCCGGCTGGAGAAGAACGGCGGTGTTATCTTTTATCACCGGAACTTTTGAAATTTGGGGCTGATAATGTTCTTGCTGTCCAGGTTTATGATGATCATGGCAGCGGCGGCATTGTTGAAGGTGATGTCGGAATTTATTCCCGCGTCGATGTCCTCGAGTTAAAAATTGATTTGCGTGGACAGTGGAAATTTTCCACCGGCGACGACATGAAATGGGCTGCACCCGACTATGATGATTCAAAATGGAAAACCATTGCTGTGCCTTGTTACTGGGAAAAGCAGGGGTTCAAACGTTACGATGGTATTGCCTGGTACAGGAATAAAATCAAGCTTCCGGCAACTCTTTCCGATGAGAAACTCATTCTGATGCTCGGAAAAATTAATGATATCGATCAGGTCTATTTCAACGGCAGTTTGATTGGTTACACCGGCGAATTTCCCCGGGATGGGCACAAAGCGAAATACAAAGATATGAAAAATAAAGAGCGCGCCTATTTTATCCCTCCTCTTCTCATTCGTCATACCGGCGATAATGTCATTGCCGTGCGTGTTCTTGATGTGGGAAAATACGGTGGGATTTACAAGGGGTATATCGGCATTACGACACGGGGGGAATACTTGAAATACAGCAAAAGAAAATAATCCCATTTGTGCTTTTTAAATTTTTTCAGCACCCATGCAAGAATAATTAAATGCCAGGTTTTTCGGAAAAACGGATAAAGGAGAACGGAAAACGAATTTTCTCCGTTTTCCGTTCTCCAAAAACATCCATTCTATTAATTGTGGAATTTTTTCCCGAAATAAAAATTACCGAATGAAAATATCCGCGATTCTACAAACTCCATCCAGTACGATATTCCGGTTTTACCAGCGCATTGGCTTTTTCGTCATTCGTAACCTTTAGGTTGGCGCCATCCCAATCCAGCTTTTTCCCCATACGAAGGGAGATGTTGCCCAAGACAACCGCTTCAGTCATTGGGCCGGAGTAATCGAAATTCGAGTCCGCCGGTTCGCCGCCTTTGCACGCCCGAATCCAGTTCTCTTCGTGCGAGCCCTTTACTCTCGGCAGTGTTTTGGGCGGCTGTTTATAAGCCTTCATTCGTGTTTCCGGGATCAATCTCGGGCTGTCACCGTACTCACCGCACATCAGTTTTCCTTTGCTGCCGATAAAAATAACGCCGCTGCTGCCGTTGCCCATACGACGTCCAGGTTCCAACTCGTCGGGACGCGGAGGCATCAGACCACCGTCAAACCACCTGATCGTAACCGGCGGCATATTCTCCCTGGCCGGGAAATTGTAATTAATGACCGATGAAACCGGCGCGGTCTCGTCCATTGTTTCCTTGACAAGACCTCTTTCAATGTAAATCCTTGGAGAGGAAGCATCAACGCTGGTCGGATAACCCAGTTTCAATGCTGTGAATACGGGATCGAGAACATGGCAAGCCATGTCGCCCAGAGCGCCGCAGCCAAAATCCCACCAGCCGCGCCAGGACCATGGAACGTAAGCAGGGTGATACGGACGATAAGGAGAAGGACCAAGCCAAAGGTCCCAGGCCAACGTATCAGGAACATCCGGTTTTTCGTGCGGCCGGTAAACGCCTTGCACCCACAGCGGCCTGTTAGTGAACGCATGCACTTCGCGTATCTCACCAATGGCACCGTCCCAAATCCATTCGGAAATCAGGCGCACACCTTCGCCCGAATGACCCTGGTTGCCCATCTGCGTGGCAACTTTATATTTTCTTGCGGCCTCGGTCAGCATGCGTGCTTCCCACGGCGTCCGCGTCAATGGCTTTTGCACATAAACACCTTTTCCCAATTGCATGGCAGCCATGGCAACGACGGCGTGGTTGTGATCCGGTGTGGCAACAATCACAGCGTCGATATCTTTTTGTTTTTCTAACATGACGCGGAAATCTTTATACGTCTTTGCCTTTGGATATTGTTTAAAAACATCGCTGGCATAATCCCAATCCACATCGCACAGGGCAACAATATTTTCACCGGCATCGGCACAGTTCCTGACATTGTTTTTCCCCATGCCGCCTACGCCTACGCCCGCAATGTTTAGTTTATCACTTGGTGCTTTAACACCCGGCCCTCCAAGAACGTGCCTTGGAACAATAGTAAATGCAGCGGCTGATGCAACAGCCGTGCTCCCCAAAAACTGTCGACGATTTAACTCTTTTTTCTTTTCAGCCATTGTAAAAATCCTCGCTAAATATTGGTAGTTTTAGTTGATTAGATTTCTATTCAGGTGAGATGCAAACTTGAATATTTTCAATTGACAAGACACTCGAATTCTGTAAGAAGACTCGGACAGATGCTGTAGAAAGAATATGAAAATTTTATTTAAATAGCAAAGGCTTTTTCGGACATTGAAAACGAATTCAAACCATTTATCAATCAAATTTCGGCACCACATTTTCAATCCCGATCTCCCCGCCGTCCAAAGGTAATGCAATCAACTTTCTTCCCGTGGGCCTGGCTTACTTTGGCTTCGCCGCTGATATAGCCACAAGTCAAAAAATGATTGAGTAATTAATAATTTTTTAATACTTTAACAAGTAATATATTGGGATCAGCTACAGGAGTATTGTTTTGAATCTGCCTGAATCATATTTTGCGCCATTCAGAAAAAATATTGTTGGAATAGATCAAACGTTCGCTTCCCCTTACGGCGAGCGAAGGATTGTATATGCGGACTGGACGGCCAGCGGACGGCTCTACGCCCCGATTGAACAAAAGATCGCCCAAGATTTTGGCCCGTTCGTGGGCAACACCCATTCCGAATCCAGTATAACCGGCACTTCGATGACCAAGGCTTATCATTTCGCCCACGATATGATTAAAAAACACGTTCATGCGGGTTCCAATGATGTGATTATTCATGCGGGTTTTGGAATGACTGCTGCAGTAAATAAATTTCAGCGCATTCTTGGTCTTAAAGTCCCGGAAAGCTGTTATCCGCTCCAGTGCCAAAAGAAAGCTCAACGCCCCGTGGTTTTCATAACCCACATGGAACATCATTCGAATCAGACTTCATGGCTTGCCACAGTTGCAGACGTCGAGGTCGTTCAGGCGGACAAAAACGGACTGGTGGATTTTGACGATCTGGAGGCCCGGTTGGAAAAGCACAAAGACCGGGTGTTCAAGATCGGCAGCTTTACGGCATGTTCAAACGTAACGGGAATCAGGCCGGATTTCTACCGGCTGGCGCGCATAATGCACGAACACGGCGGCCTCTGTTTTATTGATTTTGCTGCTTCTGCGCCCTACGTTGAAATGGATATGCATCCGGAAGATCCATTGGAAAAACTGGATGCTGTTTTTTTCTCGCCGCACAAATTTTTAGGCGGTCCCGGTTCTTCCGGTGTACTTATTTTCGACTCTAATTTGTATCATAACAAAATTCCCGATCAGCCGGGCGGCGGCACAGTGGATTGGACGAATCCATGGGGGCGATTCCGCTTTTCTCAGGACATTGAAATCCGGGAAGATGGCGGGACGCCCGGATTTTTACAGGCCATCAAAGCCGCACTTGCTATTCGTTTGAAAGAAGCAATGGGGATTGACAAGATGCTGGAACGCGAAGAAGAAATAGTGCGAATTGTTTTTACAGAGTTGAATAAAATTCCCGGTCTGCATATTCTGGCTCCCCAAATTGAAGATCGTCTGGGTATTTTTTCATTTTATGTTGATCGTATCCACTATAATCTTATTGTCAAATTGCTCAACGACCGCTTTGGTGTCCAGGTGAGAGGCGGCTGTTCCTGTGCCGGAACTTACGGACATTTTTTGCTCCATGTTACACCGCAAGAGTCCAGGCATATCACTGATAAAATCGATCACGGTGACCTGTCCGAGAAACCAGGGTGGGTACGTATGTCAATACATCCGACAATGACGAATGATGAGGTTTATTACATTACAGATGCAATCAAACAAATTGTCAGGAATGCCGGAAAATGGGAAAAGGATTATACCTATTCGTCACAGACAAATGAATTCACCAATATTCATCAGCGCGAGGAGGATCACAAGTTTATTCGAAAATGGTTCCAAATCTAAAAAAAAGTTTGTAATAGAATCTGGAGTTATATGTCTCAATTATTAGCATAAAAAAGGCCTGTGAAAAGAAAACTTTGATCACACGATCAACAGAAATTCAACTCCGCAAGAGGAAAAATACGACCTTGTAATGAAATGCAAAATATAATTCTTGATCATAAGCTGTAGATGTTTTATATTTCGGACGTAATTGTCCTAATTATAAAATGAGAAACATTTAATGAATTTCCTGAATGTGCTAAAAGCAAAGCTTACGACACAATTTTACAGACGATTAGTTCAGTTTGGTTTTTTGGCAGTTATAATATGGATCGGTATAAAGTTTTATATCTTTGTAAGCCAGCTAGAACGCGGCGCCGATCATGTTGTTTCAAGACCACCCGGGGTCGAGTCTTTTCTTCCCATAAGCTCATTAATGAGCCTCAAGTATTGGGTTTTAACGGGGATATTCAATCATGTTCATCCGTTCGGGCTTGTGCTTTTCATCGTCATTCTGGCAACAGCGTTTCTGCTAAAAAGAGGGTTTTGCAGT
>JAADGR010000409.1 GCA_013152225.1 Calditrichota bacterium | reverse complement strand
CCCTGAGGCGAGTCGTGACTCGAGTTTACTGTTAAATAATACTGCGTCGTGAAATTCGCTGTAACTGTCTGATTGGAACCAGGGGCTGTATAGGAATGTGTTTGCGAGCCGCCGTCACTCCAGGAACTGTACAGATAACGTACCCCGGTCGCTCCGTTTTGCGGGGAATCAACCGATAGCGTATGCTCGCTTCCCTCGGCCCAATTAAAAGTTTGCGTTGAGCTATATGCGCTGCCATCAACAGTAAAATCCAAGCCTACAGGATTTGTCCGAACAGTTACTTCAACGATATGACTAAAATTGGCGGTAACGCTTTTTGCGCTGTTCATTGAAATATGAGTCGGATTTTGGGAACCACTCAAATCTCCTGTCCAATTTTTGAAAAGATAGCCCGATGAAGCAGTCGCTTCAACCGATGCATTTGTGCCACTATCGTACCAATCACCTGGCGGGTTAGGAGATACTGTTCCACTCCCTGAAGGGCTCACAGCCGTAGTCAAATAGTACTGCCGCTGCCAATTTGCGACTATCCCCTTTGGCGCGTTCATTGTAATGGATCCCGATGTGCTTGAACTGGAGTAATCCCCGCTCCATTGTGTGAATCGATAGCGTGATCCGCCTGACTCTTCCGCAGGGGAAGTTACGCTAAAATTTGCTGTCGCTCCTGCATCATACCAACCCTCTCCTTGAGGTGAATCATGATCGGAAGTAACTGTCAAATAATATTTTGTGTCTAAATTTGCCGTATACGTCTTGGACGTAGTAGGTGTAACGGTTTGCGTACGCGAGCCGCCATTACTCCATGAATTGTAAATGTATTTTATCCCGCTCCCACCGCTTTGTTCTTGGTCCACACTGATCGTGTGAGATGTATTCGAGTACCATTGTGTTGAATAAGGCGCGTTTTTTTGGACACCATCGACGTAAACTGTCGTCCCTACACCAACATCCGTTGTCACGGTAATATTGATCAAAGTTCCCGTTACCGTAAAAGTCCCGCCTGTTGTATTGGCCGTAGGCGTTCCGCCATTAAATACAAACTCAGAAAAATCCAGACCTGTCGTTTGAGTCGGATTACCCATGACAGTAAAATTCAAATAAACCAGAACTCCGCTTCCTGCCATGTCGGAAAATCCAAATCCTCCAACAGTAATTTTGCCATCCGCATTAGTATTTGGAATCACAGTCCATCCGCTAGCTTCAGACAATGTTCCGCCTGTCGTCACGCCTGTCGCGTCTAAAATATTTTCGTCAAAAGTGACTGTAAACTGGTAAGAAATGATTCCCAACCCTGTTAAATCGCTTACGTTGACCGGTATCGAAATTGTTGTCCCTTTGTCCCCCGAACTGTTTGGAATTGAAACATTGACCTGGCTGTATGCCATCGCTGCAAATCCCAAAATCAACAAAGTTGTCAAAACCCAAGAGGTGATCCGTTTCATCTTCCGTTTCCCTTAACTATTCGATTATTAGCATTTTTCTCGTTGATTTAAAATTGTTAACACTCAATTGATAAAAATACACTCCGCCACTTACTTTCCGGCCGGAGTCGTCCACGCCATCCCAGTCAATCTGATAATTGCCTTTTTCTTTAAAACCTCTCACCAAAATTTTTACCCTTTGCCCAAAAACATTGTAAACTAGCAAGGTGGTAAACCCATCCTCAAAAATTGAATACCGGATGACTGTCGATGAATTGAATGGATTGGGAAAATTCTGTTTTAGAACATAACTCTCCACAGCAGCGGGGTCGATTTGCCCCAGAATTCTATTTTCCGCCAAGACTAAATTATTTATTTGCAATTTCTTCAATTCCATTTTTTCGGCGATGTACTGATTTTTCTTTTTAAAATGCAATCGAACAAAATCACCTTGAAAATTCTTCTCTTCTAACGCAAAAAATCCGATGCGAATGCGTCCCAGTTCCGTATGCTGAAAAACCTGGAAATTATCTGCATTCTTTGCCACCTCAAATGACAGAAAATCCTCATTTTCAGGATCAAATTTGAAATCCAGATCACAAGAAAGTACGCTTACATTTGAGCGCAAGCCAATTTTGACGATGACGTCACTTGCACTTTCATCGACATTTACGAAATAGTTTTCGCCACTCGCATTGGTGAAGGGTTTGGTTAAACCAGTCGATGGCGTCCATCCGCCATCAACGTCTCCGATCACGATTGCGCTAAAATCCTGTCCCGTCTTGTCGCTCTGAACATTAGTAATCGACCTGTTTTCAGGAGAAAAACGCCATTCTGCAACGTGGGACGAGACTGGCGACTCGAAACCTACAGCATATTGAGCGATTAGTGCCGCATCAAAAGTGTATAAAATCCCGTCTTGATCGGCATCCGCAGCAATTGTTTGCTCATCAGTTAAATTAATTAAATCTAAAGCCGCTTGTGCCGTCAAAGCCGCATCGTACATGGAAATCGTCAAATGTCCGATGTCCGAACTTTTTGTTTTCCTTGGCGTTAGAACAAGATCAGAATTCTCTTCGGTCGAAAAAGAAAATCCTCCATCGCCATCAGTATCAAATTGATTATTCACAGCACCTGTTACATTTATAGTCGCATTGGGGATCGGATCGCCGCCAGAATAATATGTTACAGCGCCGCCGACCTGATAAGTTCGCGGATTGATTGTAACTGCCAGCGCAGAAGACCAGCCAGAAACAACACTTGTGTGCGTCTGACAACGCGCGCGAGCACGAATATTGTATGTGCCAGTCACTGTATATTGATGCGAATGACTCGCGGCTCCCCAATTCGATGAATTTCCATCGCCCCAATCAAATTTATATTCAACGTCATGGCCTAAATTAGAAGTAGCGCCTCCGGTTGAATAAATTAAACTTTCGCCAACCACCCCTGCTGTCGGGCCTGATGGTTTGTTCGGCGTAGATACTGTTTCCTCACTGATAGTAACATTGTGTGCTGATGACCAATTTGAAACTTTACTTGTGTGAGTCGCGCATCTGGCCCTTGCTTTCACCGCATAACTCCCAGCAGCACTGTAACTGTGAGACCCTGTTGTATTTCCCCAATTAGAAAAATTTCCATCTCCCCAATCGAACTGATATTCTATGTTATGCCCCAGATTGCTGTGGGCTCCGCCAGTAGAAAAACTAAGAGCTTCGCTCACAATTCCTGTGTCCGGGCCTGTTGGGAGATCTGGCACACTAATAACTTCAACAGATCCAGATCGATTTTCCCACCAAAAAACTTGGTCTCCCGTTCTCGCTTCGCTAACAACATCCAAATCACCATCTCCATCCAAATCTCCAAGACAAACTGTTTGTGCCTGTGGAACATTTGTGCTAATTATATGCTCAACGAATGACTGGCTGCCATTATTTTCAAACCAAGCAACTCCATTTAAATCGCGAGATGCTGCTACAAAATCTAAATCTCCATCACTGTCCAAATCTCCGACAAATGCATCATGTGTATTAGGAAAACTATTAGTTAAGACATGCTCTGAAAAATTGCCGCTACCAGAATTTCTAAACCAGGCAACAGTATTAATATTATGAGCTGCACCGATAACATCCATATAACCATCTTTATCCAAATCCGCTGGTTGTGCACAATAGGCCCCTGAAAATTTATTTGTTATTGTCTTTTTAGAAAATAAACCACTTCCATTATTACGCCACCAACTTATGCCTTCACCATTGGCAATGACAATATCCAGATCTCCATCATTATTAAAATCGGCAACAGCGACAAAATGAGCTAAAATAAAGCCATAATCTAAAACATGCATAGTAAAATGCTCACTGCCTCTATTTTCATACCAACGACATGGCGTTGTATCATTCCACCCAATACCTACTAAATCTATATCACCATCGCCATCAAGATCTCCGGCTGCAATATCTTCGGCACTCTCCATAGCATCGTCAATAATTATTTTATAAAAATTATTACCCCCGCTATTTCTCCACCAGACTATTTTATTTTCGCGAGTAACGGCACCTATAATATCCATTTTTCCGTCCCGGTCGACATCAAATGCTTCAACAGACCAAATAGCGCCGAAGTTGCGTTCTATAGCTTTCTTTGAAAAAACTCCTGTGCCATTATTAATATATATATTTAAATTTCCTGTTTGCCCCCCTGCAATTACATCAAGATCTCCATCACCATCCATATCCGCCACATCAACAGAAAACATTGAACCCGCATTCGAATCAACGGCTTTTTCGAAAAAAGAAATACCAGAAAAGCTTGGCTTGGGAATAAAAGCCACAAAAACAATGATCAAAGCCAACCACAAATTAATTTTTGCTTTCATGACACCCTCATTTATAAAAATTTTTCAAAACTATAATCAATATTTAGGATTTTTTTTCTTTGGCAACTAAAACTCTTTTATCTTAAATCAATCATATAAATCACCGCAGCAAAACCATTTTTCGATACAATTTCTTTTGCGCGGTATCAAGCACAAACCAATAAACTCCGGACGGCAATTCTCTATTTTGGTTATCAAATCCCTTCCAGCGAATGTCATAAAAGCCTGGCGTCACATTTTTGTCTACCAGTACCGCGACTTCCTGGCCGCTAACATTGTAAACCACTAATCGAACATGAGTATTTTTGGGTATCTGATAAGCAATTGTCGTTTCCATATTGAATGGATTCGGATAATTTTGTAGCAGTGCGTATTTTTTCGGCACGCTACCAAAAGCTTCCTCAATCCCCGAAAGAAGTCCAAAATGCGCTATAATTGTTGTGTCTGAGGAGATCTTTATTTGTAACGAAACCGCGCTGTCTTGTCCCGAATTCCAATATAAAAATTTAAAATTTGGCGCAGGATGGGCGGAGATATTAATTGGTTCGTCAAAATCGTAATCTTCTTCTTCTGGCAAAATATCAATGACTCCTGCGCGCTGGGGGATAATTTTCTTGGAAATTTTGCACCCTCTCACTTGGACTGTCAAACTATCTGACCAGTCAGATAAAACATTTCGATGTAAGCCACATCTGACACGGCAGCGGACTGCAGAAATCCCGTTTTCGTAATAGGTTCTGGTTTGCACAGAATCTCCCCAGTAGGATAAATTTCCGTCTCCCCAATCAAATTGATACTCCAGCGGGTGTTTTAAATTGCTGCGCGCAGATTTTGCGACAAATGTTCCTGACTGCTTTCGATAAAGAAATCGCGAACCCTGAATTAATTCCGGAGCGGTCAACACCTCCGTGATCTTTTCAAATCTACATTGGACGTGCAAATCTTTTGACAAAACTACTTTTATTTCAGGGTCATCTCCCTCAATATCTCCTGTCCAGCGAGAAAATTGCATCTCATTTCCCGGCACAGCTATCAGCGTTACTGAGTCGTGAAAGGCATAATTTTCTATCTCCGGAAAAACTTGTACACTTCCTGCGCTGTCCGGAATAATTTGCACAAATATTTTCAACGAACGAACAGAGACACTTCTGCCGGAAGACCAATCAGAAATGACGCTATGATGCACTCGGCAGCGCGCCCGACTTTTGACCTGGAAATTCCCCACAGAAGCATAAATATGAGTCCCGCTGGAATCAACCCATTCAGAAAAAGTGCTATCACCCCAATCAAATTGATATTCTACTTCATGGTCTAAATTGCTGATTGCCCCGCCGGTGGTAAAGTGAATATTTTTTCCCAGAATCGTAGAATCCTGACATACAAGCTTGTTCGGTACAGTTATCGTTTCAGTAATCAGCGAAAATATCGCGGCAACGTCAAAGTCATGAGTGAGCACCATTGTTAATGGATTTACGGTCGCGCTGGTATCTCCGTCCCAACCGACAAAGTCAAAGCCACTGTCCGGCTCGGCAATTAGTATTAGAGAGTCTCCAAAAGCATATTCCTCTTTGAGAGGAGTTTTTATTACCTGACCCGCTCCTTGCGGCTGCACTGAAACATGACAGTTCAAACCGACGATTGTAACGAGGCTTGGCTCTGACCATGATGACACGACATTCGGATGAATTTTGCAACGAGCGCGCGCTCTGATTTCATATTCGCCATATTTTTGAAAAACATGCGTCTGAATTGAATCGCCCCACACCGACAAACTACTGTCGCCCCAGTCAAATTGATATTCGACACGATGATTCCTGTTGCTCTTTGCTGAATCTGTATTAGCAATGACTTCTGTCCCTGCTAAAAAGTCACCTTGAACAGTTGGCTTTTTCGGTGGCGAAATTACCTCCGTTGTGTCTAATTCCGGCTTGACAAAAATTGTCTGATTGACGGCAACCAAATTTTTTTCAACAATTCTCCCATCAAGAAATTTCACCACTACATCTACCTGACTCAAATTTCCGACGCCAAAATGCAAAATCGGATCATTCTGTCCCAGATAGCCTTGACTGCTTTGGGCTTCCTGCATCATAATAAAATTTTTCCCGCGCAGGCCGATAGGATAAACATAAACTCGCGCCCCGAACGCGCCCGCTTGTCCCAAAGCAGATTCAAGCTTTACATTAACCCAGTTGCCATATTTTAAATTATTCCGAATCAACAAACTTAAGGAACGCTTACAACCGACGGCAAAATCCAAATCACCATCATTGTCAATATCCGCGAAACTAATCGACCTTGGATCATTTATTCCGTCAACAGGTATTTGAGGCCCCGCCTCGAAATTTCCCTTGCCGTCATTCAAATAGCAAACATCATCGCCGGCAAAAACAATATCCAGATCACCGTCATTGTCGAGATCGGCGAAACCACCCATGTAGCCGTCTACCGAAGAAAACGTCTGGTGGAAACTGAAAACGCCTGTACTGTCATTAAGATACAAATATCCTGTATCGAATCCCGTCAGCAATAAATCAAGGTCGCCATCATTATCCACATCAGCGGTTGTTGCGCATTCTCCTCTTTCATGAAAAATTCCAATTGAGTCGGGAGCAATCAATTCGAAATTCCCTCTCCCATCATTTATCAATATATTTAAGGGGCCGGTTCTATTTCCAGCGATGATATCAATATCGCCATCATTGTCAATATCTGTAGCGGTAGCCCCTTGGCCTGCTGGAGCGAATTTTAAGGCATTCGAGTCTATTGTCGTAAATTGCAAATTTCCATCATTACGATAAAGTTCATTCGGCTCATCTGGCGGGTCGTCAGAACCGAGATAATTAGAAACACAAAAAATATCAAGGTCGCCATCTCCTTCCATATCAAAAGCGATTACCGCCCGAGTAGGAAGTTTATTAAGGATTAAATCTGTTGATTGTGTCTTATCAGAAAAGTTCCCACTTCCATCATTAACAAAAATATTATTCATATCAGGGAAGCCTAATGCATCTCTAGTAGTGCCATTAATTAAATCATAATCGCCATCATTATCTAAATCGGCAAAACAAGCACCGTGCGACCCCCCGTCTGGATCATCAATGCCTCGGGACTGCGCTTCTTCTCTAAATTTACAATCGCCATAATTTAAATAAAACTGGTCCGACATTAGGCCATTAAATAAATAAGTAATGTATAAGTCTGGTAAGCCATCTTCATTAACATCTGCAAAAATTGTAGCATGGCCACCAAAAGTACTCTCGCTGTCAATCCCAGCGATTTTAGCTATACTTGAGAAAGAAAGGAGCGTGTCATTCAGTGCTGTAGAAGAAATATTTAAATTTTGACCAACGGTATCTCTCTTCGTTATCGAAATTTGGGACAATCCATTTTCAACATTTCCAATGAGTGTTGTCCCCCATAGAAGCATAAGCACTGCTGCTTTAGCTTTCTTTTTGGCACGAAAATTTGTACCTAATCGTTTCATAAAAATTCAAACCCGTCACTTCAGCGTGTTATGGAATAAAAATAAATATTCTCTTGTTATCCCTGTATTATTTCAGTATTAAAATTTTTTTCATTGAATGGAAGGTTCTGCTTTTCAGACGGTAGAAGTAAATGCCGCCGCTAACCAATTCTCCATTTCTATTCTTCCCATCCCAATTCACATGATGGAACCCGCTTGATTTTTCTTCATTCACCAATACATTCACTAATTGCCCCAAAGAGTTGAAAATTTCCAGCCGGACATGAGCGCGTTCCGGAATTGCATATTTAATTTTTGTATATCGAAAACGACCTCCCCCCGACACAAATGGATTCGGATAGTTTTGCGAGAGATGGTAAGATTTAGGCGTTATCCCATCGCTGACTATTTTGATTTGACTCCTTGCTTGAAATAATTTCGTATCATTCAGCCGATATTTTTCGATAACGATATTTGTATTGATGTTTTCGGATGCCACTGCCCTAAACTGCAAGCGCAAAATTTCGTCCATCGGCTGAAACGGATGAGTTTGAAAAGCACCAACACGAAGCTCACCATTCTGCACGTGAGAAAACAAATGAGATTCTTCCGAAAGACCAGTTCGCTTGATTCCTGTAAATTTTAATCGCATCGAATCAAATCTGACTGATATATCAAAAGAAATTGTATTTTTATCTCCGAGAAAAACAAGCGGTAACTCTACTATCTCACCTGCTTTGACAACCAAATCTGGCAGAGCGAAATGTTCTGGTAAAACTTTGCGGTTTCCGGATGTGCTGGCCTGCCAGCCGCCGTGAACATTCCCGAGCAGAACTCCTCTGAAATCCTGATTTTGAAAATCTTTACTCAAATTTTGATATTCTCTCACTGCAGGAATAAAAGTCCATTCACCGACATGAGAATCAGGCAATCTGGGCAATCCCACTGAATAGCGGGCAATTAATGCGGCATCGTATGTTCCGACTAAATCATCTCTGCTGACGTCAGCCGCTAGTTGCGCATCGGAAGACAGGGTTCTCAACCTCACCGCTGCCTGCGCAGTGATGGCCGCATCATAAGTGGTAATATCGAATGGATTAACATCAGAGTCTGGCATTTTTGAAGCATAGATTTCATAATTTCCGCCCACGCTTAAATTTTCAAAGCTATAAACCCCGGCCGACCCTGTATCAATAATTTTTTCAGAATCTCCTAATAAATTTAGAGTCACTCCTGATATTGGATTATTATTGTCATAATAACCTAAATGACCAGATATTGAGAAGAAGTGATCTGAGATACGAAAAGAATCTAATTGACTTACTGAAAAATTGCCAAATGGATCGCTTGATTTAACCTTAAAAAAGTATTTTTTTTCTGCTTCAAGTTGATTTAAAGTCACAAAATGGTGTTTAACAAAATTATGTAAAACAGCACTTTTATTTTTAAGATTACGTCTAACATCCCATAATACTTGAGAATTACTTAGTTCATTAGTTTCCCAATAAACAGTAACTGAATTTGGCGACTCTTTCTCAAGTTTAGAATGATAAATTGTTGGTGGGGATTCATCGGCGTGCTGTCCTTTTAAAATATAATGTTTGAAATCCTCAAATTTCATAATCCCATCTTTATATGCTTTTATTGCTAATGTAAATATTTTATCAGCATTGGCATTAGCAGGCAACTTAAATGATACGCTTGTTTCTGCCTTATAACCAAGTTCAATACTTATGTTTACATTATTAGAAGCAAAAAGAGAATCATCAATAATAACATCATATTTTATTTCTATATCTTTCCCTTGAAAAGCATCATTATAAATTAAAAAAGTCCTATTAAAATTGCCATTGCTCTCATAAACAGGAAGATCAGGATACTCACCCAATGTATCATACCATTTATCAAAGACTGCAACGCCCGACAAAGACTTTTTTATATGATCGATATGTTCAATAGTAGGAAATAAGTTTTTTGCTGCAAGATAATCAGGTGCTTCAAACCAAGCCCACAAAAGATTATATGGCCTTATATCGGCAAATTCAGCATACCTAAAGCCGCGAATCATCAAACTCTGACGATAAAACGTCTTTTCATCATTTACATTACCACTCATCGTGCTTGTAAATTCGCCTATTATATTTAGCTTAGATAAATCAGCATAATTCGAAAGCTGATATATATCCTGCACCCAATCATAATTTGGTCCGTCTATTATGTAATGATAATCTTTTGTATCAATTCTTCCACCCAAATCTCGATCACCTTCAAAAATGATTGGCCTTGAGTCATCATATTTCAAAATCTCTTGACCCAATTGTGCTAGCTGTTCAAAAGACATTCGCTTTCTGGGATAATGCATCTCATTTTCAGCGCTCCAAAAAATAATACTAGGATGATTTCTATCTCTATATATCCAATCCTTAATCCACTGAACGCAATTGTTGAAATATTCTTCCGTAACCGGAACGTCCAAATAACTTCTTGAATAAATAGCTGACTCATCTATTGCTAACATACCCATTTGATCACATACATCAAAAACATAGCTTGGTGGTGGTGAATGGTGAAATCGAATAACGTTTATACCCAAATTTTGCATCTTTCTTAAATAATACTCCCAATTTTCTCTGTTTGGAGTCCAAAAAAGTTCATAAGCCGTTTTTGAAAATAAAGAATTACTATCACCTCTCAAATTAATCCGAATACCATTTAGATAAAGCTTATGACCCTCATGCCAGACCTCACGAAAACCAAATACAGTAGCTGTTGAATCAAAAACAGTTGACCCCATTTTAAGAGTCGTTACAAGACTATACAATTTTGGATTATTTGGCATCCAAAGTTCAAGATCGTTCCAACCATATTCTAAATGCAAGTTTTTTAATTCGTCAGAATCTATATCAAATTGAAACTCTCCAAGCGCTTTTTCTTCATATCCATCAGAATATATCTTATTTTCAATAGTTATCGTCCTATTAAGTTGGGAATAATTTATGATTTCAAAATTTAGCTTTAATTTGTCTTGCCTATAGGAGGTATTAATAAAGACATCTTTTATCCTTATCTTTGGATAGGCACAAATCGATACATTCCCTGTTATACCAAGATTAACGTAATGCCCATACCATCCTACTGGCACTTTCGGTACAAAAATATCGTCTATTTTGAAATTATTAATTAGTCTGCTATCTTGCTTAATGTCTACCTTTAAGAGGTTATTATCTGACGGAACTGTGACATCATTAGTGATATCTATTTCAAATGGCACAAATCCACCTAAATGAGTTGTTATATACTTACCATTAATATAAATATCTGCCAAGAAATTTATAGATTCAAATTTTAAAATTATCTGCTTATTTGCGAATTCCTTCGGAACATCGAAACTCTTTTCAAAGGAACCCTCAAATTTATCTTTAAATATCAGTAAATTATCTTTTGGAAAATCCTCATAAACATCTCCCAAATCCGTAGCAAGCCATTCTCCGGGTACATTAAAGGAAATTGGCGACTCTCCAACAGGAGTAAATTCCCATTCACCATTTAAGCTTAAGTTCTGTCGCGTTTGAGTGTATAAGTCATTTACACTGAACATTAACAATAAGATTATTAATTTTATTCCGTTTCCCATTCCTTATAAATCCTTGGTTGGTTATATAAGAAGGATCTTTTTTATGAGTTCACTCTAAAAACCACCATAATGCTAATTGCATAATAATTTGCCTATATAGTCTTCTATTCTACCTTAAAAAAACAATTCTTTTTAATCCTCTAAAGCCTTTGGCCTTTAGTTGATAAAGGTAAATTCCTGAGCTCACAATTTGTCCCGCTTCATTTCTGCCATCCCATAAAACGGCATAATGCCCGGCGCCCCTTTCTTCATCAACCAACCGCCGCACAAGTTGTCCCGCCTGATTATAAATTATCATGTTTATCAGAGTTTTTTGTGGTACATCAAATTCTATCCGCAACGAACTCCGTTGAGATTGCCGTTGGCTAAACGGATTAGGGTAGCATTGATAAAGATGGTATGCCGTGGGTAGAGAGCTTCCGCCAGCGATTTGAACCGTACTCTTTCCTCGAAATACAACATCTTTATTCAATAAAAATTTATTAACTTTTATAAAGGATGTTTTTACAGGCCCTTCTAATACTTTAAATTTTACGCTAAACAGCTCTCCTTTAACATCAAATGGAACAAGCTGATACGCGCCGAGTCGAAACACACCATGGTTGTCATTGTAAAAAATCTCTGCCGCCGCTCCGAGTCCGGTTCTTTTTATCCCTTTAAATTCGAGCATGGTTTTGTCATAAGCCAATTCTAAGTCAAATGAGATGACATTTTCTCCCCCAGGAAACCTGATCGGAAAATCAAACTCCTCTTTGGGATTTAACACATAATCATTCATTTGCAGAGATTTTGCCAAAAGACGTCTTTCGTAACTTTGTGCCTGCCACCCCCCATGTACGTTGCCCAACAAAATTCCCTTAAAATCCTGACCAGATTTGTCATTTAGCAAATTGCTATAAGTACGATTTTCGGGCATAAACACCCAGTCGCCAGCATACGAGTCGGACAACTTAGGTAATCCAACAGCATAGCGCGCGATTAGCGCTGCGTCATACGTACTAATATTGCCATCTTTGCTAACATCCGCTGCGGTTTCTTGATCTGTATTTAAAGACCGCAACCCTACTGCTCTCTGTGCGGTAAGTGCCGCGTCGAATGTTGTTATATCATAAGGGCCAACTTCAGTATCTGACTCTTTGTTAGGAATTATAACACATGACGCTCCCGAATTTATATCCTCAAATAAATAATTGCCCTCACTATTACTGTATTGAGATCTGGAAAAGTCCCCTGATGCTTCTAACTTAATATTTGGAATTGGACTATTGTTGGAATAATAATAACAGCTACCCACTATCTGAAAACCTTGTTTCTTCGTCCGTATCCATAAATAGGATGGATGTGTGCCCTCCTTGGAACTCCAAAGTGTGGGTTGATTTTGTTGCATAACAATTCCGAAACTATACACGCCGTCCTGTTTTTCGTACATTGATTCCGTAACATCAAATTCTACCCATTGGCCAGCACTTACGGTATAATCGAGAAATTCTTGAAACGTATTACCATCGTAATGCTTGCTTGGTCTATTATTCCAAGTTGCTTGTGTTTCTACCCAATCTAAATCATCAATCATCGGATCTAGACTATAAATGCCGCCTCCTATCCCTGATGATTCACAATAGAGAAATACTTTTGCTTCGACGATCGGCCGCTGAACGCCAGAAATATCAAACTTAAGAAATGCAGCTCTTCTGAAAGCTTCAAACCTGCCATCCCACCATGGAGTTATAAAAAATCCACGCTTCAGCCCGCCTTTTCCTTCAACTAAAAGATAAGGCTCACTTCCAAAATTAGCATCAGGATTATCCAAATCAACATATGTGTCTGAGAAAACAGCAAAAGTTAGTGTGTCTGATTGAGGAAATATTAATGCTCTGCCACCAGATGCAGTGGCCTCGCTAGCTGTAATCCATCCGCCGTATCCAAATGCATTTTCTGCTTCTATGGCAATTGTATTAGACTTCATTTCGAAATATGTTTTTTTTGTCTGGCCAAAAACACCACCAATAAAAACGAACAAAAAGACAAAAACGTTCTGCAAAATGATTTTCTCTATCGTAACATATATTTTCATTTTCCACACCCCATTACAAATTGAACATACTCGAAAGATGTCGGGCAAAATAGATTAACGACACAAAACCCTAACAAGGGCACGCCAATATCCACAATATTAAACATATTTAATTGATGCAAATCTTTCTTGTTAATAGTAAACCCAATTATATTGATTCTCTCGATACCCCGAATCTGTCCACGGTGACGGTAAATAATTCTGATTTTGAGCAATGTTCTCATAAATAACAATATAGTTTTCATTAAAGCAAATCAACTCTTCACGATAATCGCCATAAA
This sequence comes from Calditrichota bacterium, assembly GCA_013152225.1. Classification (GTDB taxonomy): domain Bacteria; phylum Zhuqueibacterota; class Zhuqueibacteria; order Residuimicrobiales; family Krinioviventaceae; genus Hydrothermomicrobium. The sequence continues at coordinate 18,346 of JAADGR010000409.1, read as the reverse complement.
CGTCGCAAGGCCTATAGCCAATCTCGCCATATTCATATTCAGGGAATAAGCGAACAACAAGGTTATTAAATTCGTCATAAATGGAAGGGCTTCTGTCTCTTCCCCATTCTTCTCTTACCGACTCCCGTCCTTCGTCCCCAATCCATTGGATAGGGTAAGTTTCATAACTTGCCGCAAATTGAGGCGATCCATCTGCCACCCATAGCTGTTGTCCCTGAGAAGTAAACAAGCGCTCGTCATTATATGGCTCTTGGTAAGCAACTAACACTTCCAGTCCAGGCAAGTCTGGACGCATGTCTGCGAGAGCAACTGACTGTCCATCAGGGACATCTTTGCGCCAGACAACATTTCCATTAACATCCAAAACAAGGGAGCCAGATGCATAAGCTATTTCCAATCCTGGCAATGAAGGGATAATATCACCAAATCTTTGGCTATCAATATGGTTATTGTCATCAAAGAAGCCATAGGGTTTCTCCCACCGCACAGAACCATCTTGCTCTAAACACCAATGCCCAAAGATAACCTCATCGGCTCCATCACCATCCATATCTGCCACTTTTGGTCGATGACATCCCGCACGTCTTTCATGAGCCTGACTAATAAATGACCAGAGCAGTTGAAAATTCCCGTTTTCAAATTTATATGCCGAAAGATTAAATGGTACATATCCATCAACAGCATTCTTTATTATTACATCTTGAGGAGTTTCCAAGCCCCGAAGATTGGCTATTTGTGATACCCCATAATAATTATTTGCACCCAAAGCGGGTAACTCATATTCAGCCAAAATATCACCTGTATTTCCATCCAAGGCTGCTAAATATGCTTTATCATTCATGGCAATAATACCAACCACTTCAGGACTACCATCATTGTCTATGTCAATGGGTCTGCATCGGCTTCCACCTTCACCAACATAGGCTAATTTTTGGCCAGATATTTCTTTTTGCCAGAGCAAAGCACCACTATTATCATAAACACTGACGTAACGACTTCCAGTGATGACAAAGTCCGGTAAGCCATCGCCAGTTGCATCTCCCATAATTGGAGTTCCCCCTTTCCCATTTAAATTAATAGCCATGGCAACATAAGGAATTGACATTGGCTGCGCAGAAGCTGGTCCCTCATCAATTGGAGTTAACCCCTCATCTGAAGTGATCACAAATTTGTCAACAGAAATCCCCAGAGTACCAGAGTGAATATTGATTTGATGAGACCCAAAATTCAAAGAGAACGCTGACGATGACCTTACCCATGCAAATTGCGAAGCATCCGAAAAATTGAATTGAATTGTGGAATTACTATCAACAACCGCTTCGACGACCCCTTGTCCGTCAACCGGCGCTTTCGCGCGAATCCAGAGATAATATTGATTGGAATTTTGAACTTTTACCACATAACTCGCCGTATCCAGCCCTGACGCGACGCTAGCGATTAAGACAAAACATAAAAAAAATACGACGGTGATCCTGACCCTTATGAGTTCCATAACAGGTCCCCTACTAAAAATTGTGCATCGTTCATTTATTTAAGTCTATACCACTAAATATACTGGCAATTACTTAACGATGCATAAAAGATTTTAATGAAAATAACGCCGAGGGATGTATTAATTTTTCTTAAATTACATTTTTTTTCTGACCTGCTTATGTTGTTTTTCCTCAGCAAAGGAAGGGACAAAAAATGAGATATCAAAAATAAAAAAGGGAACCAACAAAAAGCAAAGAACAAATTGATAATTTGGCTTTCCCAAAAATTTTTTTTCATCTACTGCTGATAAAACATCACAATTCTGCTCGTAAAGTCATCAGGGAATCCCTGAAAAAGGATTCCCTGATAATCTCCGAATAATAGATCTGCTATTTTTTATTTCAAAAAGACCATCTTGCGCGTTTGCACAAATGTTGCTGTCTTGAAGCGATAGTAATAAATTCCTGAACTCACCGGTCGGTTAAAATTATCCAAACCATTCCAGATTACTGTATGATATCCCGCCTCTTTCACCCCATCAACTAACGTGCGAACCTCTTGACCCAATATATTATAAATTTTAATACTTAAAACAGATTGCTCGGGCAATTGATAGCGAATCTGAGTCAAAGCGTTAAAGGGATTCGGATAATTTTGAGATAGCTCAAAAGATACGGGTTTTTCTACGAAAATCGAAATCGACTCGTGTTGTGTCCTTGATCCTGTCAGGGAAACATCTTCTAATTTGTACAGATACGTCTTTCCGACCTTCACCTGCCGATCAAAAAATTCATACTGCCGCGTACCATCGGGACGGATCAGCATGTCATTGATTTTTTTATATTCCGAGCCGCCCTCTTCCTTGCGGAATAGATTGAAACCGGCGTGATTTGCTTCGCTCCCTGTCTCCCATTTCAAACGAATGCCCTTGCCGACTTCCACTTCGCCAGAAAAATCAGCCAATTCAACCGGAGTCTTGACGTACAGCGCCCATTCATGTTCTATGGGATCAGAAAAACCATCACTGACTTTAACCTTAATTATATGACTTTTCAATGTCTGAGCAGTGACATCACAATCATAATAATTTTTCGTTGAAACAAGGACACCGTTATTGTACCACTCATAGCTTATTTCGTCATTATCAGCGTCCACGACTTGAACCATGAATCGGAAAATCTCACCGATGCTCTTGTGCCCGACAACCTGAAAAGCAATGGGTTCATAGTTGATAATTTGAGGCAGCCGATTAACATTTTCAACCACAATTTTTACCGGCTCATCATCAAAGCCCCCCTTATTATCCCACGCCATGAAATGTACCGTATACTCGCCGGCGGCAAAATAGTCAGGATGCCAGCTAAACTGGCGCGTTCCCAGAGAGTCAAAACTGGCACCGGCTGGCAAATTGCGAACGCCGTAAGTAATGGGATCTCCATCGTCGTCGGTCGCTCTTACATAAAAGCTCACTGTTTGATTTTCCAATATTGTATAATCAGGTATCGCATCAAACAGTGGAAATTTATTGGTCACGCCAAAGGCGGTAAATTCAAGGGGCGAACCCGTGAGACCATTTTTAATCGCCCAGACTTTATATTTGTCTCCGGTAGCGTCTTCCAATTTTAATCGAGTGGACGCAATGCCATTGGCGTCAGAGTAAACTGGTTGTGAATCCAGCAAAATACCTTTCTCTCCCACTAATGAAAAAGTAATAGGAATGTTTTGTCCACCAGCGGGATTGCCAAACTCATCCTTAAGAATAACAGACAGCGGATACACCAATTCCCGTCCAATTGTGCCTTCCTGATTGTTTCCGTGATAAATTTCCATGGCAACGGCGGACCGCGCTACAACATTCAGCTTAAATCTTAGCCCATCGCCAATCATGCCAGGCGCTGTCGCTAGAATTTGAATTTCCTCTAAAGCATAACCCGCGCGGACAAGCGAACCGGCTATCCCGTCGGCATCGCTCGTCGCGGTTTCATAGCCCGACACAATCGTTGCATCGCCTTTAATCACAGAAAAGAGAACATCATAGCCAGATACCGGATTGTCAAAAATATCCGTCACTTTGACTTTGACCCAGTGATTAGAATTAACAGAAATATTTGAACCATCACCATAATATTTGACAATTTTCTGAGCCGGGCCGGATACGCCCATTGCGGTAAACCTTTTTGGCGATCCGGACAACCCTTCTGCCGTAACCGAAGCAATGTTGGGTCCTGCCACTCGACCGAGCGTAAAAGACGCTTTTGCATTGCCGAAAACGTCTGTATAAACCGCCAGACTGGTGTTTCCCTCAAAATTGCCGCCGCCAAAATCTATATTAAATGTGACTGAATAATTGGCAATAGGATCGCCTTGATTATCAGTGACACTTACAGTGAGTGGATTAGGCAGTGGATATCCCGCAGTTCCCGTCTGATCATCTCCGCTCACATAGTTGAAAATCGAAGCGACACCCGATTTCGCCGTCGCGATATATTCAATCGGGGTACCACTTAATCCGTCCGCTTTTGCACGGGCTCGATTTACCTCGCCTGACGTTCCCAATACCCAGTGTGCTAAAGCAATTCCTGAGGAATCAGTATAGATCGGCTGCTGTTCGTAAATATACCCCCCTCCGACATAGGCTTCAAAAAACACCGGATAATGAGCAATGACATTTCCATGCATGTCTGTAACTCTTGCCTCAATCGGATCCTTGCACGCCGTGCCATAATTCGACGTTTGATTAGTTCCGGAAATGTAACTAATACTGCTCGCGGCTAGCGGAGTAAATTGCACTTGAGCAGTATTTCCCAGTGTAATTCCGTCAGACATATCAATAATCGTGAGTGTCTTTACTTCGGCTCTTGTAGACGCCAGATATGCGACGGATTGCCCATTCGCATCTGTCAGTGCTGTAAAAGGTGTGATATTATTATTCGATCCTGAAACGAGCAGTGATAGCGCTTTTCCTGCAATCGGATTTCCGTAGCCATCTTTCAACGTTACAGTAATTGTTGATGTTGTCGCTCCGTCTGCCGGAATCGGTCCAGTTGTTGTCACCTCCGAATTCGTCGCGCTCACTGTTCCGGCTTTTGTATCAATGAAAAAGGTGATCGGAGAACCGCTCAACTCCGGTCCATTCCACGATTGCGCAATTGCCTGATTCCGCACACCAGCGACAGGGCCTGGGTAAAATGTAACCTGGGCAATTCCATTTTGATCAGACAAAACTGTTTTTGTTGTATCTGTCAAATTATCAAAAGTACCGCCGCCGACTACTGATTTCCAACTCACCGGATGTTCAGGAACGGGATTGTTATGATTATCTGTCACTTTCACTCTTAAAGGCTGCGGCAGCGCTTCTCTCACAAAACCTGGGGCTTGTGCATTCCCGGAAACATAGGTCAATTGCGTCGCGGGGCTGCTGAGCCCGGAGGCATAAAATGTTGTCGGAGAGCCAAGCAGATGGTTCGTTGAATTCGGCTTGTAAGATACCGCCTCAACAGAATTATTGTTGATACCAGCCGTCAGTCCCAGAGTCAAATATACCAGAACCTTGCCATCCGTTCCTGTGTTTTTAGTCACTGAGGTTTGAGTAAATCCATCCAATGTACCGCCACCGGACTTTACTGTGAACAATACCGGATGATTCACAATTGGATTTCCGCCGGTGTCGACAACTTTGGCAATAAACGGATTTTCCAATTGATTGCCAACGACACCGGATCCATAGTTTCCACTGACTTGAACCAGTTCATGCGCCGAGCCTGGCGTCGCCGACGACGTAAATGTGATCGGCGTTCCCAATGGATTGCCCTTGTAAACAGCCGAGGCTTCAGCGACATTGTTGTTTGTCCCCGGCGCTGGCCCTAATGTCAAAGTTGCTGCTGCGACATGTGTCTGCGCATCTGTACTGACTGTTACAGACTGTTTCCCGGCAAAATTACCATTACCGCTTTTCACCGTGAATGTTACGTTGTAACTTGGAATTGATTTTCCAAGCGCATCAACGACCTGCACTTTAAACGGTTCTGCCAAAGGTGCCGCAACTACGCCCGTCTGCCCGTTGCCGGAAACATACTCCAACCCTGCCAAATCAGCGACATTAATGGTAAAATTAATCGGTGATCCATTTAATCCGTCCGCGACAGCCTGTGCCGTAGATTGGACTCCATACTGACTCCCGCAATAGAATTGCGCTTTGGCAATTCCTGATCCTTCAGTATTGACGACGACAATAGAGTTTCCTGTACCATTAAATGTGCCAGGATTTGTGGTTCCCTCCGAGGTAAAAGTGACAGGATAGCCGGACACAGGGTTCCCAAAATTATCCAGAACTTTTACCTTCAAAGAATCCGACACAGGATAACCTGCTGATCCTGTCTGTCCACTTCCAGAAACGTATTGAATCGCCGCCACTTCCCCCGAGGTCGCCTGAAAAACTACCGGCGAATTCGTAAGAGGCGTACTATTGTAAGACGAACTCGCCCACACTTCGTTCGTTTGTCCTGATTGCGAACCTAAAGTTAAAGTTACCGACGCCAATCCGCCCGCTTCTGTGTACCAGGGCCCTTGCGGACTTAACGAGCCGCCGCCCTGTTTAACTTCAAAAACGACCGGATGACCAACAACGCCATTCCCAAACTGATCAGCAACTTTCACAACAAATGGCGAGCCCAGCGCATGATTCGTCGCTCCTGTTTGATTGTTGCCGCTCACGACCATTATTTGTACCGGATCGCCAGCGTTGGCAGAAGCTTTGAATAACAGCGGCGATCCTTTAAGCGGACTATCTGCAAACGAAGAAGTCACTTCAACGATTTGATTCTCCACGCCGGCAGTGTCGCCCAGTGTGAAAATTGCCTGAGCGTAGCCGTTCGCGTCGGTCAAAACATCCACTTCGTTTAACAGCGCATTTTCTGTCAAATTTCCGGTCAACTGCATAGCGCCGGATAAGGACCCACCGCCGCGAGTAACCCGAAAAAGGACATGGTGATTTTTCACGGCCTCGCCCTGGAGGTCAACGACTCTTACTTTCAAGGGAGCGCTTAACTGTTGACCGACTGAACCGCTCTGCCCATTTCCGCTAATGTAAACAAGACTATCAGCCAGCCCACTCGTTGCCGAAGCTTGAAACTCAATGGGCGATCCGGCTAATCCTTCAGAAATGGCATGAACGATGTTCGTCGGATTTTCTGTCCCCAAAGTCCAAATCGTTGAAGCTCTACCATTATCATCTGTTAACACAGGCTGTGAAGTTGACGGAAATCCGCCACCCTGAATATCCTGGAATGTAACAGGCCATCCCTGAACAGGATTATTACCTACATCAAAAAGCTGCACTACAAAAGGATTTGTTAATGCCTCTCCGGCTCTGCCGCTTTGGCCGTCTCCGGAAACATACTCCATCCGGACCGCGTCTCCTCCGCGTGTCGCCAGATTAAATTCAACTGGCGATCCCTGGTATCCGGCAGCATCTGCACGTACTACAATCGACCCGATTGTGCTTCCCAAAGAAGTATATACTCCTGCATTGCCATCTGAATTTGTTGTTACTTCCACACTCGACGCCCCAGATTCAAAGCCAGAAGGCGTAAAAGCAAGATCGCTGGTAATAATCATTTTATCTAAACGAGCATTATTCTCCCTTTTGATAACAGAAATCTTATGAGTTCCTTCACTCAGGGAAGTCTGAAAAATTCCTTTGTTTCTGTCCTCTAATTTTTTCCATCTCCAGACATTGTAAGGATTCATCAAATCAAACAAGACCGTATCCGGACTATCATCAACCACAAAAAAGAAACTGTCTTCTTGACCGGAAGGCGCATATATTCTTGTCCAAATTATGTAATTTCCCGGCTGCTGGACATTAAATGTGTACTCCGCTTTTCCCTGATACGGCTCGCCGGTTGGCGCATAAATGTACAAGTTTCCGGAGGCATTAGAATCATTTCCAATTTGCATATTTGGCGTTAAAGTGCCAGATTCTGCTTCGAAGCCAATTTTATCCACTGGAGATAATGTTGCCTCTCCGGTAACGACGGAAAAGGTAACGGTTTCATCTATAATTGGTATTTGATCAGCATCTTTAATTAATACAACTAATGGCTCTGGTAAAACCGATCCAATGGGTCCACTTTGATTATTCCCAGAAACATACTCCAAAAATCCGAGAGGAGAGGATACCGTAAAATTATCGACATTGTTATTCAAGTTCCCTCTAAGCACAACACCCGCATAGGTATCGGCAGCATTGCCCAGTAACTTGCTTGGGTCGGAAATCCTGCCAGCGCTTACATCATCTACGAAACAGTCGAAATGATGTCCCTGATCATTCGTACTAATCTGAACTTTAAACACCGATCCAGCTTGCGGTGTTGGAGCATCCCCTTCCATGGCTACTGCTGACCCAATACGGGAAGTCACAACCCCATTATCAATCCGAAATAAATTCAATGTTCTATTAGACGGACGAATCCACAGCGCGTATCCGCTCGCTTCTGTAGAAGTCGTATCCATCATCAAAGCTAAACCGCCCTGTTCAATTCCATTCGCATCCGCACCAGTTCCCCATTGAATCGATACTTCGGCCACATCCTTTTGTCCCTTAAAAACTGCTAAATATTCCCAACCATCAACAGTAACGGTGTTTGCTAGTTCGCCGTCGACAATCTGATATTCAGGATCAGCAGTCCAATTAGGTCCCAAATCCGCCCTTTCAAAATCATCGACAAATTGGGAGCCACCCGACTCCGGAGTTGTCCCGTTTACCACATTGGAAAGCCCAGAAATATTCGAAGCATCATCAATGACTTTCATAGCAAAATAATATGTAGTGTTTGGCTGCAAACCATGAACCGTAAAAGATTCACCAGTTCCAGCCTGTGAAGGCGTTGGAGGATCAGATACGAGATCTGCATTATTGAAGTCACTATCTGTCTCGATAGGAGAAGTCGAAAATCGAATGTCATACGAGCTTGCTGTCCCAGAAGTGCCATCATCGCCGACAGATGTCCAATTCAGTGTGACGCTGCGCGATGTCACAGACGCTATAGCAAGGTCTGTAACTGCCGAAGGAGGAACATCATCTTCCAGAACCTGGCTTGTCGCTAAAAAGTCATCAATGTTGTTATTTAAATTTCCTCTCAGATTCACGCCAGCGAAAACGGAGCTGGCATTCCCTTGCTCTTTTCCTGTATCTGATATTCTTCCGGCATATTGGTCATTCAAATAACAATCAAAATGATGGGCCTCGTCGTCAGAACTCAATCTCACTTTAAAGACATCGCCCGCCTGAGGTGCTGGCACTCCAGCTATCATGGAAATGGCCGATCCAATACGATGTCCTGGTGAACCTCCTTCGATAGTATATAAATTGATTGTACTGTTGGAGGGGCGTATCCACACAAAGTAACCATTTGCAGTTGGAGATGCATTGTCCATCATCAATGCAAACCCACCTTCTTCAATTCCGGAAGCATCTACGCCAGCGCCCCATCGCAAGGACACCTCGGTTGGATTGGTAACCGCGTTACAAACAGCGATATTGCCCCAAAGATAATCAGTTGAAGTATTTGCAAGTTCATTATTCACTATTTGATAGACGCCACTCGCACTCCAACTACTCCCTAAATCTGTTCGATCAAAATTGTCCGAAAAATAATCTCCGCTTAACTCGGTAGTTGTTCCTTCAGCGCTATTTGAAAGATCAGACGTATTGCCGGCTTCGTCGGAAACTTTGATTCGGAAATAGTAAGTTGTAGTCGGAGACAGGCCGCTAACCACAAAAGACTCAGCACTTCCTGCAATTGCTGGACTCGGAGCGCCTGACGCCTGCGTTGCGTTGGAGAAATTTGTTTCATCCGCGATTTGACTAGTCGAATAACGCACATCGTAAAAAGCTGCTCTTCCCGTATTTCCGTCATCGCCAACAGCCGTCCAGTTAAGAGTAATGGTTGTCCCGGTTGGCGAGCCGGCGGACAAGTCAGATATTGCTGCCGGAGGAGTTTCATCGGGCTGTCCTCCTTGTTCAGCGCCAAGCAAATCAAAATAATTTATATCATTCGCTAAAGCACCCTTCAGCATAACACCTGTGTAAAGCGTGCTACTATTTCCCTGAACTCTTTCGGGATCTGTTAGAGTTACATCTTCCACACCATTAATATAACAACGAAAATGATGCCCGTCCTGATCGCTGAACATTTCTACCTCAAAAACGTCACCACCTTGAGGTGCAGGTAAAGTACTTGTTTGCCTATCTATCTGACCATAGGGCTCTCCATTGCGAACTTCCCAAAGTCTTACTCCATTAGCTGAATACCAGCACATGTAACCATTGGCATTAGCGTTTGCGGCATCTAATTTTAAAGCAACAGCGCCCTCATTGATTCCAGCAGTAGTTGCTGTTGTATCCCACTGAATTACTACACGAGTTGGATTTGTCTGAGCAATATACGTTGCCATAAATCCCCACGCCGCTGTCTCCGTTGTATTTGACAGTTTATTATCAACAATTTGATATTCGGGGTCTGCAACCCATGTATTTCCGAGAGTTGATCGTTGGAAATAATCAGCAACAATTGGTTGATGATTAGCGAATGCATAAAATGCTGTCGTCAAGACATTATAAAATACTTCCGCCATCAAATGAAAACCGTCGTTATTAGGATGAACATGATCGGTCATGTAATCATTCGCCCAACTGGAGTTAGCCGTAAAAACTTCATTCATGCCGACGTAGTAGATATTGTAGCCCTGATTTCTCTTTGTGTAATACAAATCCTTGATCAGGTCGTTCAATTGTGAATTTGCACTGTTTTTTGAATCATCTCTCGGAATCAGACTACATAGCAAAATATTGTTATAGCTTTTTTCATTATGGATAATTTCGATGATATCTGTAATGTCGTTAATTGTGCTTTCGACACTTTGATCCTGAGAAATATCATTGGTTCCGATATGCAACAAGTAAAAACGCGGCTTCTGGCTACCCAACTGATTTAACCAGATATTTAGGCTGTCCGCGATTTCGTCCGCCCGTAGCCCGTTATGCCCTTCATGGTCGGCATCAAATCCCGTTCCGTCCGATTGTGTGCCCACGAAATTAAAATTGTAGCCGCCATTTGTTAGCAGGTCGGCCAGATCATCGCGATAACCACCGACAGGGTTTCCCGTCAAAATACCTTCTGTAATAGAATCTCCCAGGGGCATAATGCGATACTGAGCGAAAATTGGGCTTGTCGCTACCAATAAAATAATCCACAACACCCCCATAACCTTTTTTGCTGAGCCACGTTGCATTTTATGACACCTCCTAAAGGGTTATACATTTTCCCATTTTTCGCCCCCCAGTTCGACCAAAATGGTTTTTAATTATTCACTTGATTTCAAATAATCTCTCATCGAAATAAAAGAAAAATCGTTGAGCAAGCGCGTCAATTTCTTTTCCGCTCGCTTTACATTCACGTGTAAAATAAAATTATTTTTCAAACCTTTTGAATTCTTTGTCTTATTCGCGTCTATCTCATAAGGATGCAAGTAAAAGACGGCTGGTTTTTTCTCTTTTTGGTTTATTTTTTTTATTCCCCGCCTTACAAAACGATAAGGCAATAATCGAAAATAAAAACCACCACAAAAGGGAATGCGCCTCTTCAGAAACTCCAGCACGCTCGGCGGAATTTCTGTGATCATATTTTCTTCTTTCAGATCAACTGAATATTGAAACCGCGGCGCCTGATTGCTGCCATACAAATATGTTTTAAACGGATAAACGCTGGAATCATATTTTAATCCTGCCGAAAATAAAATTTCGAAAACCCATTTCATGTCTGAATAAATAGACCAATAGGGCGCGCGGTATCCTAAAATTTTCATCCCCGCCAGACGCTCCAAAACTGAAATTGAGCGCTGCAAATCATCTTCAAACTCTTTAGGAGATAATTTGTAAACCAGCCGATGCAGAAATCCGTGCGACGCTATTTCATGTCCATTGTCGGCGATTTTTTCAATTAACTGAGGATATTTTTCTGCAATGCTGCCCAGAACAAAAAAAGTTGCCTGATTTCCTGTTTCTTTTAAAAGCTCCAACAACCGCATTGTTGGTTCTAAAACCCTGCTTTCCGAATAACTTTTTTCATCTTCATCAAATAAAAAATTTCCATGAAACCAATCTTCCAGATCAAAAGTCAGAATATTGTGCATCTACTTTCCTTTTTCGGTTGAATCGCCTCGCTGACTTATCTCTCCCTTTAACTCGTCTAATCTTCTTTTTATTTCCTGATTTTCTTCTTTCAACTTATTCAGTTCCCATGTCAACAATCCGATATTTTGCGCCAAAGTTTTATCTTTCTTATCAAAACCGGACACAAGCACAGTGATATGGATCAAAATTAAAATTGAGCCCATCAATAACAATGCAAATAAAGTTGCTGGTTCATATTCGACGCCAACGATTCGCGAGATGAAGCGCAATAAATTTGCCCAGACCGCAATCGCCAAAAAACCGAATCCGATAAAAAACCATAAGATAGAATATCCTTCTTTTAATTTTCCTCTGCGAATTAACCCAATAATGCCCAACAGAAGAAGACCGCTAACCAAAATCGCAAACATCTGAAGTCTGAGCGGTATCAAATTATTAATCATTATACTCCCTCACATACACTGGTTTTTTTATCCAATCAATCAGAATCGCAATGGAAATTGAGATCATAAAATAAATCGCCTTGAATCGGGTCACCGAAGATTCGCCGGCCTGCCTTTCATCCATTTCGACCGAGACCTCTTTTATCCGAAAGCCGTGCTTTTTCAAAAGCACCAAAGATTCCGGCTCCGGGAATTCGGTCGGGTAATGCTCTGAGAGAAAATTGATCGCCCTGCGATTGAAAGCGCGAAAGCCGCTCGTCGAATCTGCGAAATATTGTTTGGTCACCATGGCAATTAAGCCGGAAAAAATCCGATTTCCCAATTTTCGCATAAAAGTCGACTGGTAATCTGTCTTTTGCAAAAAACGGCTTCCCAACGCCAGATCAGCTTCGTCATTGTCCAGATAATAGAGCAATTTTTCCAATTCTTCAGCCTTATGTTGGCCATCGGCGTCTAATTGAATTGCCACATCGTAACCTTTTCGGTGTGCATAAATTAAACCGGTTTGGACTGCCCCTCCGATGCCAAGGTTGTACGGAACAGAAATAACGGCGACACCACTTCTTCCCGCGACATCAGCCGTCGCGTCATGTGACCCATCATTAATTACAACAATATCCGCGTAAGGCGCCTCGTCTTTAATCGAAGACAAAACAGTTCCGAGACTTTTCTCCTCATTGAAGGCAGGAACGATAATCAAAACTTTTTTCGCCAATGGCCTTTCCCCGTGTTAAAGTTCAGGTAAAAATTTGACAACTTTCGGTCCCACAAAATTCGTTATCGCTAATGGCAATTTTTTCCACGCATCGATGAAAAATTGATATTTGTTATCCACAGCATCCACTTTGGGAATTGACTCCGCGCGATTCAGAAAATACTCATAGTACAGCGGAACCGGAACGGCGCCCCACTGCTTTTTAAAACGATAAGTCCCTGCGCCATCCGTTGATCTGCCAAAATCGAAAAAACGAAATCCTCTCTCGTGCGCATAACAAATGGCTCTCCAGTAAAGCAGATTGTTCACATAAATTTTATTGTAATCCGCCAAAGAACCAACCCACGGTTCTGCGATCGTATCTCTGAATTTGAACATAAACATTGCCGAAACAGTTTTCGAATCCAAATTAAGAACAAAAATATCTGTTTGCTCTGGAAATTCTGCCATTAAAGTTTCAAAAAAAGAATATGAAAAGACCGGCGTTCCTAGTCGTTTCAGATTTTTTGTAAAAATTTTATAAAAGGCAGGCAAATATTTTTTCCCGGAATCCTCCGCCAAACCCGACTTTTTTGCTTTTCTGACCTTGCCTCTGTTTCGTGAACTTAACCCCTGCCACATTTCCTCAACGCCTGTCTCCAATTCCAGCATGAAATTGACAAAGCTCTCTTTTGCCGGAAAATCGAGAATTTTTTTCTCCCCGAGATGTCGAAATTCAATATACCGGACTTTTTCCTGGCGAGCCAAGTCGCAGGCATATTCAATGAGCTTTGCTTTAGCATCTTGCGTCACCGCGCACACACCGGCGAAATTGGAAAACGGATTCGAAATCAAGTATTTGTTGCCGAAAAGATCCCTCATGACAAACAATGGCAGCACCCCGACGATTGCATCCTGATCATCAAAGGCAATTAAATATCGCGCTTGGAATCCGAATTCTTTTTCTAAAACATTTTTCCATCCCCAGAGATGGTACATCGTGCACTCCTGATGAGCGCCCACAAATTCATCCCACAATTGCTCGTACTGTGAATCTAATTCTTTTATTTTCATTTCGTTATAATTTCCTAAGTTAGCGCCCCGGCGAACAACGGATTAATCATTGGCAAAATCTATGCCATATTTTCAGTTCAACATCCTGATCCGTCATAATTTTATATAATTTATTGACTTAAATTAGTTAACAAACTGTTTATATTACAGCTAAATTAAATCGCATTGCCCTATTTCAAAGCAGGAACAGCCCCGATTCTCGCTGAAAATCGGCGAAAAACAATCAATATTATTTTGATTATTCTAAAATTACATAATTAATTCCGTTAGCGCTAAATATTTCAACTGGTTAAGCTGTTTTATTGCTGCTTTTATTCCACAAACCAATGATACTAACGTTCTTGCAAGATTTCTGAAATATTTTAATACATTGTATTAGCATAAAACACGAAATCCGGGCGGCATTGACATTTTTGTCATCATTACCACTTACAAATCCGCCTTTCTCCGCCCTACTCGATTCACCCCGGCGTCAGAAACTGCTGGCACGCAATTTGCTAAATAGATATGAATTATTTCTTTGTTTAGCAAGGTCATTAAAAAAATCCCATCCTGTCAATCTTTCACCAGAGAAATCACATGAAAAAAAAGCTTCATTTTATCGTAGGCATTGCCATAAGCACTGTTTTCATCATTTTAGCTTTTTATCAGGTTCGACTTTCAGAACTCGTCGATTCGATAAAAACAGCGTCAATAAGCTATGTGCTCATCGTTTTATTTTTTGTCATCTTTAGCGCTTACTTGCGTGCGCTTCGCTGGTACTATTTTTTGCTCCCTCAAAAAAAGATTGACATCAATAGTCTTTTTTCATCTCTCTTGATCGGCTATGGCGCTAACGTCATTCTGCCGGCCCATTTAGGCGAAATAGTTCGCGCTTTTGTGCTGGGAAAGAAAAAAAAGCTAGCCGTTTCATCCACTTTAGCGACAATACTCGTCGAAAGAGTAATCGACATCCTGACGTTTTTGTTCCTTCTCATTTTTTTGCTGCTAATTTACGACTTCCCCAAATGGGTCAAGGAAAGCGCGATTGCGCTTTTTGTTGTTGCCCTGCTGCTCATTGTAATGATAATTTTCATTCGCATCAAAACGAACGCGACCATAAAGCTAATTAATCATCTACTCAAACCGGCGCCGCTAAAATTTAGAGAAAAAATCAATCATCTGATCGAGACTTTTGCCGCCGGATTTGTCGGGCTGAATAAAAAGAGTCACTATGTCGTCACTTTTCTGCTTTCCATTGCCATCTGGCTGGGTTACGTTTTCGGATTTGCCTTTGGGTTGAAGGCGTTTCATTTACACTTGCCGTGGATCGCGCCGCTAGTGCTAATGGTCATTACAACAATCAGCATTGTCGTTCCTTCTTCGCCCGGCTACATTGGCACCTATCACTGGCTTTGTCAATTGGCGCTGGGATTTTTCGGCGTGGGAAAAAGTGAAGCGTTGGGGTTTGCCCTTGTTATCCACGCTTTAAATACGTTGCCCTTTTTGATACTGGGATTAATTTGTGCCTGGAAAGAAGGCGTCAATATATTTCAATTTTCGAGAAATCGCCCTGCTCTGGCGCCGAAGCAGGCGGTGAATTAATAGAACATTGAGGTAAGTAGAATGACTTCCATGCCAACTTTTTCAAATTTTTCTCTTAAAAATTATGAATCGCTCCATTGGATTTTCCTTCTTTCGGTGCTCATCTTCCTGCTCGCGCTCAGCTCGTTTCACCAAATCGGCGCTTACAACGTGGAAACTGACTTTTATGGCAGTTACGCGCCAAACGTGCACAAAATGCTGCACGGTGGCAAATATTACGATGAGGATCATGGCCCTGGCTACATTTTTCCGCTCATCATTCTGTATCTGATAATCGGAGACGTCTTTGTCGCCGGAAAAATTTTGACGATCATTAGCACGGTTCTTTTTCTCCTGTTTACATTTTTGGCAATCAAATCGCTTTTCAACAGCCGCTATGCTTTTTACACTTCTCTGCTATTATTTGTTCTATTAATTCCCTACTCCGTACTTGCGTCCACAGACATGTTTTTTGCATTCGTCGTTTCGTTATCAGTATATTTAATTTTTAGAAAAGGAGATTTCTGTTTCAAAAATATGTTCTGGGGCGGGATTGTTGCCGGCTATGCTTTTATGACGAGGCTGAATGGCACTATTATTCCGTTAGCGATCATTTTTTCTCTCATTTTCATCAATTCTCCTCAATGGAGCTGGCGGGATAAACTCAAAGCAACTGGCATATTTTTATTAGCAATGTTGATCGGATCCATGCCTTGGTACATAATGAATCTTATCTATTACGGGAAATTTTTCGTATCCGGCGCTCACGAGACACTCGGCGCAAGTCTGCTGGCGGGCAAATCGGCTCAATCTGCTAACTTTGCCTGGGGCGCAGAGAAGGAAAAAATCGCCCGGCAATATCACTCTCTTTTTGCGCTGATATTTCAAAATTTTCCATTAATCGCAAAAACAGTAATAGCAAACATTCCTCTCTATTTTCGCTCCCTGCTTTCGTATCTGGTTGGCTATCCTGGTTTTTTATTTGTAGCGCCGGGATTATTGATTTTATTAGCGCGGGCAAATAAAGCCCAGCTTTCATTTCTCACGATTCCGTTGTTTGGATTTTTAATCTACTCCATCGTGAGTTTCATCACTCGTTTTTACATTTATATTTTGGGCTACGTGGCACTTTTTGTGGTCTATTTTTTGTTCGACAATCTACTTTTTCGTTATAGCCAATCGACACAAAAAAAATTCTTTTATTTATCACGAATTATTTTCATCATTATTTTGTTATTCTCTTTGCAAAAATCAAAATTTTTAATTAGCAAAACCATCGCTAACGAGCCGCGATACATCAAAAAAGTTGCAGAAATATTGAAAGAAAACAGCAATGAAGACGATCTCATTCTGGCAAGGAAGCCGCATCTGGGATATTTCAGTGAACGAAAAACCGAACTTTTCCCCGACGTCAAAAACATAAAAGATTTGCTCGAATACGTCAGAGCGCATAATATTCGCTTTGTTTATTATGGAATTGTCGAATCCGAATTGAGGCCTTCGTTGAGTGAGCTAAAACATCCGGAAGAGCTGCCATCTGATTTTCAGCTAATATATGGCTCAAAAACAGCGAAGGTTTTTCTTTACAGAATTATGCGGTAAAAAAACGGGTTATTGCACGACACTATCTGAACTTTCAATGACCGAGACTTTTTCGCATTTCACAAACTGACACTTGACGTTGAATTGGTACGAACTGCATAAAATTCCCATTTGGACATTTGGCGGTTTTTTTAGCATTCATTGACATTACAAAGTTAAAACGATGTTACTTATTGTTCACCGACAACAGTTGAACTCAGGTTTGCAGCATTATTTAATGTAGCCAAGTGTTTTGAGTCGTTTTTCTAATTCCTTACTGATTTTTTTTCGTTTTTTTTCAATTCTTTTTATCAGTTTAAAAGACTTACGCCATCCTTCTAATTGCCTATCTAAACTGGCTACTTCTGATGATTTTTTAGAAATAAGGTTATTGGCCTCAAATGGATCAATTGTAAGGTTATAAAATTCTGACTTCAAATTTGACGATTGAATATATTTGAAATCTTCTTTTTTAGCTTTATAGAAAGCGGCCTTTAAATCGCGATAATAACGTTCCGGATTTAGTTTTGTATCTTTTATATATTTTGATCGAAATAATTCCGCAATTATTTGATGATCAGCTTTTTCTATTGGTTGTCCTTGAATTTCATCAGGCAAGGGAATATTTAAAACCTGCAAAACTTCTGGCATTAGATCAACTGTCTGAACATATTTATCTTTATATTTATCCTTTATATTACGAAATTTTAAACTTTCTGGATATTTAATTATTAAAGGAACTTTAATTAGTTCGTTATAAAGCTCAGTAAGGTGGCCAAATGAGTTATGTTCACCCATCATTTCTCCATGATCTGCTACCACAATTATCAAAGAGTTATCATAAAGGTTTAATCTCTTAAGAGTTTGAAAAAATTGACCTATATTATAGTCCAGATAAGCCAGTCGACAATCATACCAATCGATAAGTGCCTGCCGTTGTTCATTAGTAATAGTTTTTCTTTTATGAATAATTTCATCCCGATCAGTTTCTGAGATTACCGCAACCCACTTGCCCCAATCAGCAACAGATAATTTATTATACGATTTAGGTAAATACGAAAATCCTTCATGTGGCTCCATATAGTTAATAAATAAGAAGAAGGGACTGGTTATATTTTTTTCGACCCAATATAAAGCTATTTTGTTGATTTCTGATGACAATCTATATTCATTTAATCTCAATTTAGTTTTTATATTTTTGGTTTGGTTCTCATTAAAAATTTTGCTATAGATTAACCCCCAAAAAAAATCGTTAAACGGAGCTTCTCCTGCATAGTAAAAATTAAAACCCTGATCAAAATTGCTTTTCATATTTAATATATT
>JAADGR010000049.1 GCA_013152225.1 Calditrichota bacterium | reverse complement strand
TAAAAACCAAATATGAAATCATAATATACTGGAGTGATGAGGACAAGTCTTTCATAGCAGAAGTACCGGAACTACCAGGTTGTATGGCTGACGGCAAAACATATAGAGAAGCTCTAAGTAATGCTGAAATCATAATATCAGAATGGATTGAAACAGCAAAAGAGTCAGGCAGAACAATTCCGCAGCCAAAGGGACGTTTGATGTATGCGTAAAGTTTGTCTCGGTTGTCGGTCGTTCAAGCAAACAAAAGATGGTCGTTAATTGAACATGTCGCTGAAAAAGAAAAATCCTTTGAAAAATGAAATCGCGAAACAAAAGCTTTCGCGATTTCCAATTTTTGCCGACCTCACGTCTGATCAGTTGCATCGGATTGAGAATATCCTCATCGAGAAAGAATTTAATGAAGGTGAGCAGATTACAAAAGAAGGAGAGAGGGGAGAGGAGCTTTTTGTGTTGCTGCACGGCAGTGTCGAAGTCAGCAAGAGTTTAACGCTCATGGTAGGCCGCGGAGATGTGAACACGCGGGACAAGTCGCTGATCCAATTGCGGTCAGAGAATGCACCGTATTTTGGCGAGATGGCTGTTCTACGCAAGGGGAGTCGGCGATCCGCCACGGTTAAAGCACTGGAAAGCTGTTCCGTCGGCATTATCCGGCGCAAAGACCTCATTGCTCTTTGCGAGTCCGATAAAGAAATCGGTTATGTTATCCTGAGAAATATTGCAGTGCATTTAGCTGAACGTTTGGAAAAAGCGAATCAGGATATTTTAAAGCTAACGACGGCTTTCAGTCTGGCTTTGCAAAGCTAAATGGCAAACTGAAAAATTATGAAACTGAGGAAATTAATGAGTCAAAAAATCCTGGAAAAAGTTTATAACCCGTCAGCAGTTGAAAAAAAATGGTACAAGTACTGGGAAGATAACAAGCTTTTTCACGCTGATGTCAACTCGAATAAAAAAACGTACACCATAATGATCCCACCTCCCAATGTAACCGGTATGTTGACGATGGGTCATATTTTGAATAATACAATCCAGGATTTATTAATTCGCTGGAAAAAGATGCAGGGCTTTGAAACATTGTGGATGCCGGGAACCGATCACGCTGGTATCGCCACGCAGACCAAAGTTGAAGCTGCGATTGCAAAAGAAGGCAAAACACGCAATGATTATGGCCGCGAAAAGTTCCTCAAACTTGTATGGGAATGGAAGGAAAAATTCGGCGGGATTATTCTCAAACAATTGCGCGAATTGGGTGCTGCTTGTGACTGGGACCGTGAAGCATTTACCATGAGCGACAGGCTGACAAAGGCTGTGCGGGAAGTTTTTGTTAGCTTGTATGAGAAGGGGCTCATTTACAAAGGTCGTCGTCTCATCAATTGGTGCCCAAAGTGTCACACTGCACTGGCGGACGACGAAGTAACTGCAGAAGAAGAAACCGGCGGTTTTTGGGAAATTGCCTATCCGTTGAAAAATAGTTCCGGAGAAATTGTCGTTGTTACGACGCGACCGGAAACAATGCTCGGTGATACGGCCGTGGCCGTTCATCCGGATGATGAACGCTACAAGAATCTGCTCGGAAAAACTATTCTTCTCCCCCTCACCAATCGGGAAATTCCTGTTATTGCCGATGAACATGCGGACCCGGAAATTGGAAGCGGCGCGGTGAAAATCACGCCCGCACATGATTTCAATGACTTTGAAGTAGGCCTGCGCCATAATCTGCAACAAATAGCAGTAATCGGTTTGGATGCGCGCATGAATGAGAATGCCGGTAAATACCAGGGGCTGGACAGATTTGAAGCGAGAAAGCAAATCCTGCTGGACCTCAAACAGCTCGGTCTTTTGCGTGGCGAAAAAAAGAAGGAGATCGCTGTTCCGCGCTGCTACCGGTCACACGATATTATTGAACCGCTGTTGTCTGAACAGTGGTTTGTCAAAATGAAACCGTTGGCCGAGCCTGCGATAAAAGCTGTTCGCGAAGGCAAGATCAGATTTCATCCCAAACATTGGGAGGAAACATATTTTTATTGGATGGAAAACATTCGCGATTGGTGCATCAGCCGGCAAATTTGGTGGGGGCACCGGATTCCTGTCTGGTATTGCGAAAAAGATCACATCACTGTTGCAAGGGAAACACCGGCGCAATGCTCGGTTTGTGAGAGTACCAATCTCCACCAGGATGAAGATGTTCTCGACACCTGGTTCTCCTCCTGGCTCTGGCCGTTCAGCACCCTTGGTTGGCCGGATGAAACGCCTGATCTGAAAAAGTTCTTTCCAAGTGATACCCTCGTCACCGGACCGGACATTATCTTTTTTTGGGTCGCGCGGATGATCATGGCCTCACTCGAATTTATGGGTGATATTCCGTTCAAAGATGTTTATTTCAACGGCATGATTCGCGATTTGCAGAATCGTAAAATGTCAAAGTCCCTGGGCAATTCTCCTGACCCGCTTTGGCTTATTAATGGTGCGGAAAAAACAGAGTTGGGCGAATTTGCAAAAGTTAACCCGTCTTATCAAGATGGCGTTCCCACCTATGGTTCCGATGCCATTCGTCTTACAATGGTCTATCTTACGCCGCTCGGTGGAGATATTCAATTTGATCACACGCTGGTGGAATTGGGACAAAAATTCAGCAACAAGTTGTGGAATGCGGCTCGTTTCGTCCTTATGAATCTTGACGACGAGCAGCCGCTTTTATCGCTGGATGATATTGATAAAGACGAGTTAGAGTTGGCCGATCGCTGGATTATCAGCCGCCTCAATCGTGCTGCCTCAGTGATGGACAAAGCCTTGAACGAGTTTAAAATGAACGATTCGACCCATGCGCTCTACAGCTTCATCTGGACTGAATTCTGTGACTGGTATATTGAACTGGTGAAAATGCGTTTATACGACGAAGATAACCCTCGCGCCCAGCAAATTGCCCGTTCCGTTGCGGTCTATGTTTTGGACAATATTGTTCGTTTGCTCCATCCGTTCACGCCTTTCATTACCGAAGAAATTTGGCAGTCCATTCCGGATTCATTTCATGAAGAATCGACGCCAAAAACAATCATGAATCAGCCTTATCCTCGATACGATAAAAAATGGGTTGATAAAAAAGTTGAACGGGAGATGGTCCTCCTTCAGCAAATCATTGGTTCGGTGAGAAATATTCGCGGTGAAATGAATGTGCCTCCCTCCAAAGAGGCGGATTTAATTATTAATACGAGCGATGAAAAAAGGCTTTCTTTTCTCAGCGATATTGAGGATGAGATAAAGAAACTGGCGCGGATAGGCAACCTCAAATACAATGTGGATCGCCCCGCCTTGTCCGCCAGTGATGTTGTTCAGGGTATCGAAATTTATGTGCCTCTGGCAGAGCTTATAGATATTCAAGTGGAAAAGAACAGGCTGCAAAAAGAGATTTCCCGACTTGAAAAACAAGTCGTTGGTTTGAATCAGAAATTGACGAATGATAATTTTATCAGCCGCGCCCCGAAGGATGTCATTGAAAAAGAAAGAAACAAAAAGGAAAATTTCGAGTCCAAATTAAACAAATTGCAGGAAAATTTGGATTTTCTTGTAAAAAGTTCAGATGATTAAATCTGTTTATTCTTTTTTTGAAAGGGGCAAGTCATGAAATTGAAATACAGTTTATTTTTGATTATTTTCCTTATTGTCGGAATTTTGCGAGCAGACGAGCCCAAGGTTGCGGTTACCATTTACAATAATAATCTGGCGCTTGTCCGCGAAATACGAACCATTCAGTTGAAAAAGGGTCTGCAGGAATTCCGGTTCGTTAATGTTGCGGCCAAAATTGATCCAACCTCGGTTCGTTTTAAATCTTTGTCCGATCCGGCGGATGTTGATTTGCTGGAACAGAACTTTGAATATGATTTGGTTGGCACTGAACGACTTTTGCAAAAATATATCGATCAGCAGATCGTTGCCTCGACCAAAGAAGGCCATGTTTTTAAGGGAAAGCTTTTAAATACAACGTCCGGGGATGTCATCCTGCAAAGTGAGGATGGTTCTGTTGTGGTTGTCAAGGCTGCGGTTTTGGAGAACATTCAGTTTCCCGCGTTGCCCGAAGGACTCCTGACGCGGCCTACACTGGTTTGGCTTTTAAACAGCAAAAAAGGAGGAAGGCAGGAATCTGAGATCAGTTATTTAACGCGCGGTATAAAATGGCATGCAGAGTATATCGCTCTTACCAACAAAACCGATACAAAAATTGAATTAAGCGGCTGGGTGTCTATTGAAAACAAATCCGGTGCGACCTATAAAAATGCAAAAGTAAAACTCGTTGCCGGCGATGTGCACGAGGCAAAAAAGGAGCGCAGGTTGTATAACACCCTGCGAAAAGCTGAGACTTTATCAGCAATGGCGGCACCGCCATTTCAGGAAAAAGCTTTTTTCGAGTATCATCTTTACACATTGCAGCGACCGTCAACAATCCGCGATCGCCAGACCAAGCAGCTTTCGTTGTTTGAACCGACGCAAGTTAAAGTGGAAAAGATTTATACTTTTGATGGTCTTGCCAATGACAAAAAGGTGAGCGTCGACCTGGAGTTTAAAAATGATAAAGCCGCCGGACTCGGCATCCCTCTTCCCAAAGGAAAATTTCGTGTTTACAAACAAGATGAGGATCAATCCCAGGAGTTTATTGGCGAGGACAATATTGATCACACGCCAAAAGATGAAAAAGTCAAAATCACTCTGGGCAATGCTTTTGATCTTGTTGGCGAACGGACGATCCTGAGCGACAAAAAAATGGGCAAGAGAAGCCGGAAGCAAAAGATTCAAGTGATACTGAGAAATCACAAAAACAAACAAGTTGTGATCCATGTTCTGGAACATTTTTGGGGAGATTGGGAATTCGTCGGTCCGACACCGCCGATCATAAAAAAAGATGCGGAAAAAGTGGAATTCAAAGCGCCGGTACCCGCAAATGGGGAGAAAAAGCTTGAATTCACTGTGCTGACGAGATGGTAATATTATTGTTCTTTGAAAACGTGGCCAATGTCTGATTCCGTGATAAACAGCTTTATGGATCAGCCTGTTGAACGGCTGCAAAACATCGGCCCGAAGCGAGGTGTTGCTCTGGCGACAGTCGGTATCGGCACTATCGGTGATTTGTTCTATTACTTTCCGCGCCGCTATCTGGACAGATCCACAGTTGTCAAGATCAGCCAATTGCAGGAGAATCAGGAGGTCACTGTTGTTGCAAAAGTTTTGCGTTTTGGTATTAAGAAAGGAAGACGAAACCGCTTTTTGCTTATTTGTACGGATGGAAAATCGATTTTGACCTGTGTGTGGTTTTCCAAATTGACTTACTGGTTGAGGATTTTCAAGGTCGGCGAGTGGCTTGCCCTGAGCGGCAAAGTGACCTTTTACGGCGGTTTTCAAATGACGCATCCGGAATTTGACCGCCTGGGCGATGACGCAGAAGGTGAATTTGTCAACACCGGCAAGATTATTCCAATGTATCCGTCCAATGAAAAACTGACAAAGGTCGGCCTGGACAGCCGGGGATTTCGCCGCGTCATCAGAAGTTTGTTAAAATCCTATGCGGCAAAAGTGCAGGAAGATATTCCTGATGAAATCATTGAACGCCTAAAGTTAATGCCGATTTCCCAGGCTCTGCAAAACATCCATTTCCCGGAAGATTTTGCCATGCTGTCGCAAGCCCAACGCCGCTTAAAGTTCGATGAATTGTTTTTTATGGAACTCATGATTGCTTTTCGCAAGCAGCAGTTTCGCAGCGCTCGCGGCGGCATCAGTTTCGAAAAGGTCGGAGATCGGGTTCGTACTCTGGTCGATAAACTTCCTTTTGAACTCACCGACGCCCAGAAAAAAGTTCTTCACGAAATTCGTGCGGACATGAAGAGCGGCCGATCGATGAACCGTCTGCTCCAGGGTGATGTGGGCTCCGGCAAGACAATCGTCGCTCTCATTACCATGCTGATTGCCGTTGAAAACGGCTACCAGGCCGCACTCATGGCGCCGACGGAAATTTTAGCCGAACAGCATTTTATCACCACACATCACTTGCTGGAAGAAATCGGCGTAAAGACCGTGCTCCTCGTCGGCGGACAAAACAAGAAAACTCGCCAAGCTGTCCTGGAATCCGTTGTCAAGGGAGAAGCGGACATTATCATTGGAACGCACGCGCTGATTCAGGAGAGCGTTGATTTTTCCAATCTTGGCGTCGTTATTATTGACGAGCAGCATCGCTTCGGCGTGATGCAGAGAGCGACGCTTCGTCAAAAGGGCCTCAATCCCGATGTGCTGGTCATGACTGCCACGCCGATTCCGCGCACCCTGTCCATGACGGTTTACGGCGATCTGGATGTTTCTGTGCTCGACGAATTGCCTGCCGGCAGGGTACCAATCAAAACCTACTGGCGCGGGCAAAAGCAGCGTTCAAAAATTTATCACTTTGTCAGGGAAAAGGTTGCAGAGGGTGCCCAGACGTACATTGTTTTTCCTCTTGTGGAGGAAACGGAAAAATCGGATTTGAAAGCTGCCACGGACAGCTATGAAAAAATGCGTTCCGGTTTTTTTGCCGATTTCAAGCTCGGGCTTTTGCATGGGCGAATGAAGAGCGATGAAAAAGATGCGGTCATGGCTTCTTTTAAGCGCGGTGAAATTCAGATTTTAATCAGTACCACAGTCATCGAAGTCGGTGTGGACGTGCCGAATGCGACCATCATGCTGGTAGAACATGCGGAGCGTTTCGGCCTGACCCAGTTGCACCAATTGCGCGGGCGCGTCGGGCGTGGATCAAAACAATCCTACTGTATCCTCGTTGCCTACGATCCCATCACTGCGGAAGCGCGGCGGCGGTTGGATACAATGGTTGAGACAATTGACGGATTCAGGATTGCGGAAGTGGATTTGGAATTGCGAGGGCCGGGCGAATATTTCGGCACAAAGCAGCATGGCTTGCCCGACCTCAAAATAGCGGATGTTGTGAAGGATTTGAATATTTTAAAAGCTGCGCGGACAGAAGCTTTTCGGCTTGCACAGGACGACCCGCAGTTATTGGAACATAAAGATATTGGCGTTCGCCATTATTTTGTCAAAAACTATCGAGATAAATTTGATCTGGCGTGGGTTGGCTAGATGGTTTTTTTGCCAAGTTAGCTGTATTGTCCGTCTGAAAAGTCGGTTTGATTGTAACGTCGACCTCCAGGTCGACGAGTGAGATGAACTGTGATATTGATTTAACATCGTTTTTGCACCCCAGACTGCAAGGTCTGCGTAATGCCAAAATATTCGTTTCCGAACAAGCTGTTTAGGTGAATGGCGGTGGTTCCTGACCGCTGTAAGAGATAACAGCTGTGCATTTTATTAGTTTTATGATTGCTCTAAGATTAGTAGAATTAAATAGCTAAAGTGGCTGGCCACAGCGTGTCATTCAGAAAGAATCTTGTTAGGGAAACGCTGGAATTGGAATTTCTATCATTTAACCGCATGTCCAACACGTTTCTTCCAGAATGACGTGAGGCTTAATTCGTCTTTATCCGGTTGTGATTAGAACTATTGGAGGATAAAATGACTGATACTCCGAACAAGGAACAATTATACAGCGCACTTTTTATGAATCTTGTCCTCACCTTTCACGCTTCGGCAATGCAGCAGATGGGGAAAACAAAAAGTCCTTTGACGGACAAGATCGAGCGCGATTTGGAACAAGCGAGAATGTCTATCGATATGTTGGATATGCTTGAAAAAAAGACAGCGAATAATCTGACAAAAGAAGAAAGCGACTTTTTGACCCGGCTGCTTAATGAATTGAAATTGAATTTTGTTGACGAATTAAATAAAGATAAAACCTCCGAAAAAAAGGAGGAAAAGA
This sequence comes from Calditrichota bacterium, assembly GCA_013152225.1. GTDB lineage: Bacteria > Zhuqueibacterota > Zhuqueibacteria > Residuimicrobiales > Krinioviventaceae > Hydrothermomicrobium. Next base: position 468 of record JAADGR010000049.1, on the reverse strand, counting down.
AGCCGGCTGAGGAAACATCCGGCAAAGAGGGATAATAATTTTAGTGAATGTTGCAAAACCTGTGAATTTAAAAAGTCGGCACAGCAAAAAAGTTTGGGAGGATTTCTGGCAGGAAAAGCAGGAGATCGAGGAGGTCTATTCCAATTCGGACCGGATCATCAAACAGATTCAGCAGACTGTCGATGTGAAAGGAAAGTTGATTATGGAAGTCGGCGCCGGATCAGGACGAGACAGTTTCAAACTGATCGACGCCGGAGCCAAAGTCATCACATTGGACTATGCCGAGAGTTCATTAGAAGTTATAAAAAAACTGGCGCAGAAATCTGACGTTTCGATTTTTCTGATCCGCGGCGATGCGTTCCATTTGCCCTTCAAAGATAATGCGCTGGATGTCGTTTTTCACCAGGGCCTGCTGGAACATTTTGAAAATCCACAGGATATTTTGGCTGAAAATTATCGCGTCATTAA
>JAADGR010000275.1 GCA_013152225.1 Calditrichota bacterium | reverse complement strand
AAAAAATCAAGAGAAAGCAATCGTCCCTGAGGTGTCGGGGAGTAATCCTGTGCTGATAACATTGCCGCTTCCTTTCTAATAGCTGCGAGAGAAATACTTTAGTGTTCTTGCGGAGGATATGCTAAAGGAAAATAATTAATTTTTTCTAATTTGCAAGAAAAAATATCTTGAAACTGATCATTCCAGTCGTTAGTTTCTGTTTTTCAGAAACGTGAATAGTCTTTTGAATTGCGAATGGTGAAAATGAACAAGGGCCCGGGCAAAATGGAACACATCGAAGACGAACAGAATCTATCCTTTTCCAGCGTTAAAAATTCCAAACTTTTTATTCAAAAAACGAGTCTTGTCGCCGGATTCATTTTATTTGTGATCATGTTATCCTTGCCCGCACCAAAAGGACTCAGTCCTGCTGGCTGGAAAACGGCTGCAATAGGCATATTAATGGCAATTTACTGGATCACCGAGGCTATTCCCATCCCTGCAACGTCGCTTATCCCAATGGTGTTCTTGCCAATTTTCAATATCGGCAGCATTAAAGAGTCGACTGCGCCTTATGCCAATCCGCTTATTTTTCTGTTTATGGGCGGATTCATTATTGCGCTTGGGATGCAGCGCTGGAAATTGCATTTGCGGATTGCTTTATCTATTATCAGATTTGTGGGTATGCGCCCCAAAGCGCTTATCGCAGGTTTTATGATTTCTACGGCATTTCTCAGTATGTGGGTCAGCAACACAGCGACAACACTGATGATGCTGCCTATTGGACTTTCAATTATTGAACTCGCACAGTCCGCGAATGTAAAAGAAAATGATCAGGATTTCGCGTCATTTAAAACTGCCTTGATGTTGAGTATTGCCTTTGCGGCAAGCATTGGCGGCCTGGGTACTCTGATAGGTACACCCCCAAACGCATTGCTTGCAGGATTTATGGAGGAAAACTATAATATTCATATTCTCTTCGGTCAATGGATGATGATCGGCGTACCGATCGTCGTGCTGGGCCTTCCTTTGGCCTATTTGACTTTGACGCGCATTGTATTTCCAATTCACATTGAGAAACTACCGGGTGGAGAAGAATATATTCATAGCGAATTGGAAAAGCTCGGACCCATCACAAAAGCGGAGAAATGGGTTGCGATTGTATTCATCCTTGTTGCTTTTTCATGGATGTTGCGGCCTTTAATTGTTAAGCTTTTGCCCGGTGTGTCGGATACAGGAATTGCGGTTGCCGGTGCGCTCGTCATGTTTGCTATTCCTGTTGATTGGAAAAACGGAGTTTTCCTTATGACCTGGAAAGAGGCAGAAAGGCTGCCCTGGGGTGTATTGATCCTTTTTGGCGGCGGCCTCTCGCTGGCATCGGCAATAACCCGCACGGGGTTATCTGTATGGATAGGAACAAGGTTGGCGCTTTTCAGCCATTTGCCCGTTATTGTCGTTGTTGTCATTCTGGCAACGGTCATTATTCTGCTTACCGAATTAACAAGCAACACGGCCACAACTGCGGCTTTTTTACCTGTTGTCGCATCCGTTGCAGTGTCCTCGGGACAAAATCCTTTATTGCTGGTCATTCCGGCAACTATTGCGGCAAGCTGCGCATTTATGCTGCCCGTGGCTACACCACCGAATGCCATTGTATATGGCAGTGGTTCGGTAACCATTTCACAAATGCTGCGAGCAGGCATTGTCCTTGATGCTCTTTTTCTTGTTCTTGTCGTCGGGTTAACATTTGGCCTTGGTCTTTTTGTTTTTCATATTCATATTGGTCTTGTTCCCGCCTGGGTTCCGACTCCTTAGTTATAGTATTATTTTTTGTTAATTCTTTATTGAAGAGTTTTAGAACAGCAACATACATCAAGCACGATTGGTATGAATATTGTCTTCATAAAAGTAAAGCGAGCAAACAAAAAAAGTTACTAGTGAAAAAGGGTCAAATTAAGGCAAGATTAGCGGCGTTTAGCAGATATCAGCGCAATTATCGAGAAAAACGATCTTTTTTGCAAATTTGATACAACGCAGTTTTCCAGAGCAATCCGCATTTTTCGACAGTAATATGCAAAATGCAAGAAAGATAATTGACTGCTTGTTTTGCTCCTTTTGTTAAAATGTCTTATGGTAGTGTGGAAAGCCAGCTAATATGCTAAGAGGAGTAGACAGACATGTACACCGTACTTTTAATTGATGACAAAGTTGACATTTTAGTGGAACATTCGCGCTTGATTGTCAAATCAGGGTATGAATGCCTTTCGACAAAGAATTTTCACGAAGCTGTAGCGCTTTTGCGAAATAGCTCACCGGATGTAATCTTTCTGAGTGGAAAGGATTCCGGACAGGATTGCTTAGAACGGCTTGACGTGATCAAATCCATTGATCCCGATATTCCGGTGATTTTGTTTTGCGAAAAAGCAAATGTCGACATGGTGGTAAAGGCAATGAAGTTAGGTGCTTTTGATTTCATTGAAATACCCTTTGACGAGTCGTCAGTTATTTCCAGCTTGCAGGATGCTGTCCGGGAGTTGGAGTTGAATCATAATCCTTCGAGTTGTTCCGTTGCAAATTATAAAAATGTGCGTTTACCCGATGTGATTGGCGAGAGCCCGGCGTTCAAAAATGTTGCAAGGCGCGTCTTAAAAGTAGCAGAAACAGAAGCAAATGTCTTCATTAGCGGGGAATCCGGGACAGGCAAAGAGCTTATTGCCAAGAGTATTCACAATTTGAGTTCGAGAAGGGACGAACCATTTATTGCCGTTGATTGTGTTTCGTTGCCGCCCACTCTTATTGAAAGCGAATTGTTTGGTTACGAAAAAGGAGCTTTCAGCGGTGCAATTAAATCAAAACCCGGACTTTTGGAATTGGCCGATGGTGGTACTTTATTTTTAGATGAGATTACCGAGCTGGATATTTATTTGCAGGCAAAGCTTCTGCGCGTGATTCAGGAGCGGCAATTTCGGCGCGTTGGCGGCAGTCATTTAATCAGCGTGGATTTTCGTGTTATAGCAGCAACGAACCGGGTTCCCGAAAAAGCTGTTGAAGAGAACAAGCTGCGAAAAGATCTTTATTATCGTTTAAATGTTGTGCCCATAAAATTGCCCGCTTTGCGAGAGAGGAAGGAAGATATAAATTTATTGGTCAATTATTTCATGGAAAAATACAAGCCTATAGGTCGGCAGCTCATCAAAGGAATTACACGGAGAGCTTTGAAAGCACTGAATGGTTATCGTTGGCCCGGAAATATTCGCGAGTTGCAAAACGCCATCGAACAGTCCATTTCAATGGCAGAAAAACAAATTATCGATTTTGAGGATTTGCCGGAAAACATTATGAGAAATCAGGTTCTTTTTGATGATAATCCCGTCGAAGCGGAAAGTTTTAAAGAAGCGAAAGACAAGTATTTAAAACAGTTTTATAAAATGTACATGAAAAATATGATTAAAAAGCACAACGGCAATATTTCCGAGATCGCCCGTTCAGCGGAAATCAGCCGCGGAACAATTTACAAAATACTGGAAGAATCAAATATATCGGAGAACGACACCGATTTTTTGCAGTTGAATTGATGTTTCAAAATGTTGAAAAATGGGCAGCGGCAAGCTTTGGTAAAATTAGAATGCGAAAAATGACCGGAATCATCGATGACCCTCTTCATTCGCTCAGAACATTGAAATGGACAGTATCTGCAAGCGCAGAACCGAAAACACCAATTCCATCGCCATCAATAAAGAATTTGGGTTCGTACAGATTTCCGTCAATGTCCTGCACATTATTGTGCGTTAAAAAATATTGTTTGAAATTATTATCTCCTGCATAAAGGATGGCGCGATATTGCCCGTAAAACCAGGTATCGAGCCAGAGTATCTTTATCGTAGTTATCCCATCCGAGCTACGAGATGTTTGTGCCCAACTCGCCTCGTATTTTAATCGATTCAGAAAATCTTCATCAAGTTCTTTCTTTTCAAGCCCGAACATATTATCCTCGATAAATGTCTCCATCGAAGCTTCCTGCGCAACAATGGAAAGCGCATAAAAATCTGTGCTTGCCGAATGTTTAAAAGAAATAGTGAAAAACCGAAGATCTCCGTTTTCATCTTTCTCGCGGTATTTCAAGGGATCGAGCTGAGAAACGTTCCGGTCGATGTGAAAACCGTCCAGCGGTACCGTTGTGGTCGAGGATGCCGTTAATTTCTTTCCGTCAATCTCTGCGGAAACCGAAAGCCGGTAGCTGTTGCCTTCCTTAATTTCGAGATCGGATTTGCGGTACTCAAATCCAAGTTGACCAAAGTTGAATGTGAGTGGGTAGTTTTTGCCCGCATTTAAATCAGTGATGGAAACATTGGCATCCTTAAGGGGAAAGTCCATGATGTTGATTTTTTCATTCAATGGAAAATTCCGCGAGATGCGAATATTATCGACTTTGTGGTGTGGAAGCACATACCCGTCAATGACTATTTTGGGACTATATGTTTCTTTATCAAGATTAATCACAGCATCGCCGCAGGACAGCAGAAGCGCCGCAAACATCAGATAAAATATTTTTAACTTCATCGGTACCTCTTAAAATCATGAAAAGGGCTAAAACTTGAAATTTATGCCAAGCGTCGGCAAAATGGGAAGCATGTTCACGGGGTTAATTTCCTGGATGAGCTTATTGTCTTCAATTCTTCGGTCGTAATTAATATACCAGACGTTTTTGCGGTTTCCTGCATTGAAAATTTGTAAATAAGGCGACATCGTCCATTTTCGGTATTTTCGCTCCATTGTGAGACTGATATCGAAACGAGCGTAGGGAGGCAGACGAAAATTATTTCGCGCCGTGGGATAAAGGTTCAGTCCATCGTCATAAAGTTGATCCGGCAAAGGCGCGGAAACATAAATTGAACTGGTTGTCGTTATAGGCTGGCCGGATGCATAAACGAGACCGACTCCCAGCCGCCAGCTTGTGCGATCACGATGAACGGTGCGTTGCCACAAGCGGCGCCAGGCATTACGAACATCCATATTGCCAATGAGATTGACCGTCGCAGCGCGATCGTGCCGGGGGGCAAAAGGGTTGCCGTGATTTATGCCGGGCATTTTGTACTCCGTATGTCCAAGGCTTAATGAAGCCCAGCCCGTTAACGTGCCGGTATCTTTGCGCAGGAGAAATTCGAGTCCGTAAGATTTTCCGTTCCCCTGATCGAATAACCCTTTCGAACTTTTATATATTGGATCACCGTTGGCATCAAATTTATCGGGATGGAGATCGGTGTAAAAAAAGTACGAATAGGTGTAAATGTTTTGGTAGTCCTTGTAATAACCTTCTACTTCTATCTGAAAATTTGCAGCCACTTCTTTTTGCAGCCCCAATATGTAATGATGTGCTGTTGATCCCTGATAATTATTATCTGCGTTCGTCCATATATCCACAATAAAAGTGCGGGGGATTTTATACAGATATTGCTGATATGTTCCGAAAGCGCTTTTCAAATTTATGGTGCTCGTTAGACGGTATTTGAAGGAGAGCCGCGGCGAAATGTTTCGGTAGTGCGCCGATGAGCGAAAGTCATTGTAACGTATTCCTCCTTCGATGTCCAGCAATGGAGAAGGGCGCCATGTGCCTTGTACATAAAGCGCCAGGTGTTTGGCCTGATGCTCTACATCCACGGTACCGCCGGGAAATGTTTGTTTCAAAAAGCCGTGCAGATTCTTGTATTCATAGCCGAACTTGAATCCGAGAGCGTTGGAATAAAAATGCTCAAGGTTGCCTTTGAAAGTAAGATCGCTGATGTCGTTTTTTTCGTTTATCACTTCAAAATCAAAAACCGAATTAAAAGTACTGGCTGTGACCCAAAAATTGCTGAAAAGTTTCGGCGAAAAAATATGCGTCCAGCGGACGCTGCCTGTTGTGTTACCCCAATTATATTCAAGTCGGGGTTTTTCGTCGGATTCCGTTTTAAATTTAAAATTAAGGTCGTCCCTGCCGGCATAGCTGCTGACGGTTAATTTGTTTGCAGGGCTAATATCGATAAAGGCTTTTACATGCCCGTCGTAAAAGTAGTAATCTGGAATTTTGTCTATAAATTTGGCCACAGTTTTATCAAAATAAGTCCTGCGAATCGATCCTGAAAGCGAACCGATTTTGCCAAGCGGCATTTGCAGTGTCGTTTTTGCCGACAACAGGCTGATGGATGCTGTGCCTTCAAATTCCTGGCGGTTGCCGTCGAGATTCGTTACGCTTAAAACAGATGAAAGCCTGCCGCCATATTCTGCGCCAAAACCGCCTTTGGAGATTTCCACGTGTTTGATTGCGTCGGTATTAAAAGTTGAAAACAAGCCGAAAAAATGTTCAGGATTATAAACATCCGCACCGTCGATGAGGTAGAGATTTTGGTCAGGCGTGCCGCCGCGCACATAAAGTTCAGAAGAAAAATCAGAGATGGCCAAAATGCCCGGAAGGGTCTGCAGGGAACGCAAAAGATCGGTTTCAGCAATTTGCGGAATGCGATTGATCTGCCGCGGATTTAATTTTATTTCGGATATTTCTTTGTTGAAAAGTCGCAAAGAGGTTCTTGAGGAATCGGCGGAAATGACCACCTCCTGAGTTTCTATGACCTTTTCCTCGAGATTAATTTTGAGTTGAATGTGCGCGCCCGGTTTGATCTCAACCTTTTGCTTAAAGGTTTTAAATCCGATATAGTGGCAAACAAAAATAAAATGGCCGACCGGCACACGGGGAATGGAAAAAAAGCCGCTTGTATTTGTGCTCGAGCCGATGTTTGTGTCTTGCATAAAAACGTTCGCGCCGATTAACGCCTCGCCGTTTGCCGCATTGTATACAAAACCGCTCACAGAGCCAAAAGTTGCTGCATGGATGTTTGTTATAAAAAAAAGAAAAACGAGAATGGGGAGAAGAAAATAACGCATAAACTGTCTTTCAAATCATTTGGAACAATATGAAACCGTATCAGCCGTTACGAGAAGAGGTTAAAATAGTTACACATTTAAACAAATGCAAAATAAAAATCATTCAAATTGATTTTTCATTAATCGATTACTTTAATCGCTATTTTGCTTACCCATAAGTTAGTTCTCCGTCTTCGTAATACATCACTTACGGGTGGAAAATCTCTATTTTTGAATTTTATATTTAAAACCGCTAAAGCGGTTGCCAGGAGTTTATCATTCGTTTTATTGAGAATTGAATGAGAACTGCTTTAGCAGTTTCAAATTTAAACAGTTGAATATCCGGGCGATCAACTTGTCTAACCGTCAGTGAGTTCTTACCAGCTTTTGAAAAATGTCCTTGCATTTTACCTTTCATTGTACTATCTTGAAAAAATTAAAAAGGGAAAAAATGATACGACTTGCTTTAAATATTCATCATCACCACCATAATATTCCGCATAGGAAGGTGGGTGAATTACATCGTTAATGAAATATTAATAATAATTCAGAATTAAAAGCCCACCGGAGACCCGGCGGGCTTTTTTTTATTCTAACAAGGAGATATGATGGTTGATTTTAACGGATTGGACGAGAAAGTTTTAAAAATTGGTTTGCCTAAAGGCAGTTTGCAGGAAGCAACAATACGGTTGATGGCGAAAGCGGGGTTTCATTTTTCCGTGAGCCAGAGGTCTTATTTTCCCTCGATCGATGATGATGAAATTCAGGCTATTCTCATTCGTGCCCAGGAAATTGCAAAGTACGTGCAGGACGGCGTTTTCGACGTCGGCCTGACGGGTAAAGACTGGATCCTGGAGAACAGGGCGGATGTCGTAGAAGTGGGGGAACTCACTTATGCAAAATTAACAATGCGCCCGGTAAAGTGGGTGCTGGCAGTGCCCGAAAGTTCGCCCATCAAAAGTGTGAAGGATTTGCAGGGAAAGCGTATTGCCACCGAGATTGTCAATTTAACCCAGGACTATTTGGAGAAAAACGGCGTACAGGCGGATGTTGAATTTTCCTGGGGTGCTACCGAAGTAAAGGCTCCGACACTGGTTGATGCCATTGTTGAGGTGACCGAGACCGGCAGTTCGCTGAAAGCAAATAATCTGCGCATTGTCGATGTCATCCTGGAATCCAGAACGACTTTGATAGCAAACAAAAAGAGCTGGGAGAACAAGTACAAGCGCGAAAAAATTGAAAACATGAATATGCTTTTACAGGGCGCCATCCAGTCCGAGGGTAAAGTCGGTTTGAAAATGAATCTGCCCAAGGAAAATATCGATGCGCTGATCAAAGAGTTGCCGGCCATGAAACGACCGACGATCTCGCCCTTGTACGGCGGTGAATGGGTTGCTGTGGAAATTATTGTCGAGGAAAAAACAGTTCGAAATATCATCCCC
>JAADGR010000414.1 GCA_013152225.1 Calditrichota bacterium | reverse complement strand
CCGTCTGGTAAAATTTGAAACGCCCGGCCCCGGCAAAACCGATGAAGAGCTGGAAACCGCCATTCGTCAGGTGATTGATAAAGCGCTGGTTTCAGATAAAGTCATCGATGTATTTGACGCCGCCGGCATCAAGAAACCGGATATTTCCATTCTTTCGGAAGAGTTTCTTCTGGAAGTAAAGGGCATGAAGCACAAGAACATTGCCATGGAAGTGCTGAAGAAATTGTTGAACGACGAAATCAAGTCGCGGGCAAAAACCAACCTGGTTCAAAGCAAAACCCTGATGGAAATGCTGGAAAATTCAATCAAAAGATATCACAACAAAATCATTACCGCCGCCGAATTCATTGAAGAGCTCATCCAATTGGGCAAAGATATTCAGCAAATGGACAAAGAGCCGCAGAAAATGGGCTTGTCCACTTTTGAATATGCTTTTTACACCGCCATTGCCAACAATAAAAGCGCCCGGGAACTGATGCAAAAAGAAAAACTGCGCGAATTGGCAATCGTGCTTTTTGAACGCGTAAAGAAGAATGCCAGTATTGACTGGACAATCAAAGAAAGCGTTAAAGCAAAATTAAAAGTGATTGTAAAACGCACCTTACGCCAATACGGCTATCCGCCGGACATGCAAAAGCTGGCAACGGAAACTGTTTTAAAGCAGGCTGAGCTGCTTGCTAATGAATTGACTAGAGAAGAATAAATAATTTGTCTATAGAAATGCAGACTGGAGGAGTAACATGCAAGAATTTAAAGTAAACCGAATCGACAAGGATGATCTTTCCATCCTGAAAATCGGTGGTTTTCTCGACGCGCACACGGCGCCGAATCTGGAAAAAGCCATCCAGAACCTGGTGGATGACGGCCGCTACAAGATCATTGTTAGTTTTGCTGATTTAAGCTATATAAGCAGTGCAGGCCTGGGTGTATTTATGGGATTCATTGAACAAATTCGCTCTCATGGCGGCGATATCAAAATGAGCAACATGACACCTAAAATTTACCGTGTATTCGACTTGCTTGGATTTCCAACGCTTTATGATATTTTTGATGATGAAGCGGAGGCTTATGACAAATATTGGAGCACAGGGGAAAAAGAAGCCTAGTTTTTGTTGCTCTGCTTTTTCCCAACCCGAACTCCGGATGACATACATGAGAATTAATATAAAGGAATCATTGTGAAATCAAAATCCAAACAGGAGTACAAGCTGCGCATTCCAAGCCAAACCGATAATCTGGAACTGATCCGCGGTTTCATCGGTAAAGTCGCCGAAAAGGTCGGCTTTAACGAAGATGAGGTGGGGAAAATTGAACTGGCCTGCGATGAAGCTTGTACCAATGTGATAAAACATGCCTATGCTGATAAAGACACGGACAAAGCTTTGGATATTGTGATTAAAATTGACTATCAAAAATTTACGGTTATCGTCACCGATCATGGTAGGGGGTTCGATCCCAAATCAATAAAAATGCCGGATCTCAATGAATATCTGGCCGAACTTAAGGTGGGCGGGCTGGGTATTTATCTGATGCGGACTTTGATGGACAAAGTTGATTATAATATTCAACCCGGCGTACGTAATCAGGTCAAGATGGTAAAATATTTCATCAATAAAGAGAATGCCGATTTGGTGAAATCTGAAAAGGAAGTGTGATGAGTCAAGTTGAAAATTCGCAAAAAGAAATCTCGCGCGAACTTGACCAGAAACTCGTCGAACTGCAATCCCTTTTTGAAATGAGTCAGGTTCTCAATTCTTCTCTGCAATTAAAATCTGTTTTAAACAATATGCTCCTCACGCCCATGGGGCGGATGATGATCAGCCGCGGAATGGTGCTGATCACGGACGAGCAGGGCGGGTTCGGTATTCAGGTTTTAAAAGGGCTGCCAAGAGAGCTTGAGGGCAGAAAATTATATTTTGAGAGTGAACTCAAAAAACCTGTGCTTGGCGATGAATTGGAAAAGACGCCGGGAATGCAGTTCTTCAAAGAACAGGCCATTACGTTGATGATTCCTATTGTGAGTACAAACCGCACCGTCGGCTATCTTTGTCTCGGTCAAAAACTGGGCGGCCTTGCTTTCACATCATCTGAAATTGATTTTCTCACTTCATTGTCGAATATTGCCGCGACTTCTATTGAAAACGCTCTCATGTTTCATAAACTCAGGGATGTTAACCGACAGTTGGATAAAAAAATCCAGGAACTGAAAACTCTTTTTGAGATCGGTCAGGAATTGAATTCCACGCTTGAGACAGAAAAAATTGTCAGTTTATTGGTTTTCGCCATCATGGGCGAAATGCTTGTCAACCAGTGTTTTGTGTTTTTAAAAAATGATGACAAAATGGGTCTGGCGCACACCCGTAGTTTTGCTGCCAGCGAAAAAGAGTTGAAAACATTATCGGGCAAAGGCTTTTTAAAAAGTCTGGCCAATAGTTCAGTTCCTTTTCTTGTTCAGGAGACGGAACTTTCCCGCAACCTCCGGCCATTGGAACGCCTGAATTTGCAGGTTGTCGTGCCCATGCGCATTCAGGATGAAACCAAAGGCGTCCTTGTTCTCGGTGAAAGAATTAACAAAAAAGAATTTGGCAGGGATGATCTGGAGTTTTTATCTACTCTCAGTAATCAGGCCATGATTTCCATTGAGAATGCCCGGTTATTTGAAGAGGCTCTGGAAAAGCAGCGTATGGAAGAAGAATTGAATATCGCCCGTGAAATTCAGCAAAAACTTTTGCCCGAGAATTTCCCGACTTTGCCCGGAATGGAAGTGAGAGGACTGAACATTCCCTCACGACAGGTTGGCGGTGATTATTACGATTGCATCCGACTGGATGAGGAACACATTGCCCTTACCATTGCCGATGTTTCGGGAAAAGGCGTCCCGGCCTCGCTGTTAATGTCCAATCTGCAGGCCGGGCTGCACAGCCTTGTTTCATCTCACGCCGACATCAGCGCCATTGCCGGCAAATTAAACAACTTTATTCAGGCGCACACAAATTATGATAAATTTATCACCTTTTTTTACTGCGAAATTGATTTAAAAGACCGAACCCTTACTTATGTGAATGCCGGGCATAATCCTCCGTATATTTATCATGCCGATGGGTCGCATAGAATCCTGGATATCGGTGGCCTGATTTTGGGTATGATGGCGAATATGCCGTATGAGACTGAAAAAGTCCGTTTGCAAAAGGGTGATCTCGTCTTTATGTTTACCGATGGCGTTACCGAGGCTAAATCAATCCAGGATGTCGATTTTGAAGAATGGCGTTTGGAAGAGATTCTTGCAAAGTCTTTGGATGCGGATGTCGGCGAGGTCATTGATCGTGTCATTGCCGGTCTCGATGAATTCAGCAAAGACGTGCCGCAGCAAGCGGATGACATTACAATGCTGGCGCTGAAAGTGTTGGAGTGAAATATGAGAGTCATTAAAAATTTATTGCCAACGGAGACCGGAAACCGGAAATTAATTTTTATGATTATGCAAATAGCTGAGCTAAATATCTTTTCGGCGTGGAGTGCGGCGCCTTTATGCGCCGCAGTGCAGGCCAATCCATAAAGGGATTGCACTTCAATTTCAACTATAATTTTGCGATAGCTGAAACATTTGCATAATCACATTATTTTTTAAATTTACAGATTTAACAAAATTAACTTTTCATTTGCCAAAACAAAAAAAGTACAATGCTTATAGAATACGATCCCAACAAAACAAAAATCCTTGTCGTTGATGACGATGACAGCAACCGCAAGTTTTTTATGGAAATCCTCAAAAAAAGAAATTATCTTGTTGATGAGGCCGCGAGTGGCGAAATTGCTCTAAAGAGTATTTCCAAAAACGATTATGACCTTGTCATTAGCGATTTGCACATGTATCAGATTGGCGGTCTCGATGTGCTTGATGCAGCCAAGAACAAAGATGAGCACACCCAGGTTCTCATTCTAACGGGATTCGGAAGCATTCCCACCGCCGTCAAGGCCATGAAAAATGGCGCTTTTGAATATTTGACAAAGCCCATCGATAAAGAAGCATTTATCACCAAAGTGCACAACGCACTTGAGCGGCGTCGTTTGCAGATTTTGCTGGAATCGCAGCAGGAAAAAATCCAGGAATATCACAAAGCTATTGAGCGGGATTTGAACCTGGCAAAAAAAGTGCAGGACAGTCTTGTTCCCCAATACATGGATAACGGCGAGTTGGCTGTCGGCATCGAGTATTTGCCGATGATTGGGCTGGGCGGAGATTTTGCAGATATTTATGATAATCAAAAAGGGAACGTGTTTCTCACTATTATCGACGTGACAGGCCATGGTATTGCCGCTGCTTTAATGGTCAACAGATTGTGCAGCGAGGTCGGGAAACTTGTGCGCGAGGAACTCGATCCCCGCCGGGTTCTTTATGAATTGAATCATTTCTTTTGCGACTCTTTTCAAAACACGGGAATGTTTGTTACGGTAATGTCTGTCAAAATTGATCTCGATCTCGGGATTTTAACGTATTCGGGAAGCGCCCATCCCGCCGGATTATTGTATCGGCAGCAGGAGAAAAAGCTGTTAAAATTGCAGTCGCAAAATGCGATTATCGGGTTTGAAGAATCGGGTTTGCACAGCTTTAAGCAGGGACAAGTTTTCCTTCAAAAAGATGATAGAATCATTCTTTACACGGACGGGATCATCGAATCCGAGAATGCCCAGAACAAAGCTTTTGGATTAGCGGGATTGCGTGATTCTCTGGCACGAAACATTCATGAGCCGGTGGCGCTTGCAGCGAAATCGATCATCCAGGATGTGCTGAAATTCAGCCAGCGCGATCTTCGCGATGATGTGCTTTTATTGATCGCTCAGAAAATGTAATTTATTTGCAATGATAAACAAATCGCCCAAAATTCTCCTGTTCAATCCACCAATTTATGATTTTGCCGCTTATGATTTTTGGATCAAGCCGCTGGGACTTTTGCTTATCGGCGGCGTTTTGCGCGAGTTAGGCTACCGCCTTTCGCTTGTGGATTGTCTGGATCGTCATCATCCGGAATTTCTTCAATACACGGGTTTGCCGAGGGCAAAAACAAAACCGGACGGCACGGGAAAATTTTTGCGTGCGGAAATCAAAAAGCCGGCGGTTTATAAAAATATCCCGCGCAAATATTGCCGCTACGGTTATCCGCCCGATTTTGTACGCCAAACCCTGGATGAAATTCCCGCGCCGGATGTTATCCTTGTCACCTCGACGATGACATATTGGTATCCGGCCGTCAGGGATTCTGTGGCTGTTTTGCGCGAAAAATTTCCGGGAACACCTGTCATTCTCGGCGGCATCTATGCGACGCTCTGTCCCGAACATGCGCGCAATGTTGTCCGGCCCGATCATCTTGTCGCCGGAGAGGGTAAAGTCGATACTGCGAGACTTGTTGCAGAATTAACCGGAGGCGCGGGCAAGAACTATAATTTCGACGAATTCGACGAGTTACCTTTTCCGGTTTATGACCTGTACCCGAATTTGCAGTCGGCTGCCATTGCGACTTCAAAGGGTTGTCCTTACAACTGTAGTTTTTGTGCGGTCAAAACTTTGGCGCCCGGCTATTATCGGCGCTCTGCGGAAAATGTTTTGCGCGAGATTGAATATTTACACCGGGAGCGGGGCGTGGTGCATTTTACTTTTTATGATGACGCTCTTTTACATCAGGCTGAAAAATATATCAAACCGATATTGCGTGGCATTATCCAAAAAGGATGCAAGTTTCAGTTACATGCACCCAATGGGCTGCACATTAAATTCATTGACGAGGAATTAGCCAATCTGCTTTATCAAGCCGGAGGAAAGACCATTCGTCTGAGTTTTGAATCATCCAATGTCGACCGACAAAAGGCCATGTTTTCCAAAGTTTCGAACACTGATCTGGAAAATACCCTGCGGAACCTGGAAAACGCCGGCTATTCGCGCAAAGAAATCGGCGTTTATGTGCTCATGGGTCTGCCGGATCAGACGATAGAGGAAGTACAGCAAAGTATTCGCTATGTCATCGGACTCGGCGCACATGTCAGCGTGGCTTCTTTCTCTCCGATTCCGCAGACGAGGGATTGGGAGCATTTAGTTGCAGCGGGTAATTGGAGTGCGGATAATGACCTTTTATTGACCAATAACACCGTTTTCCCAATCTGGGCAAAAAAATATAGCTATTCCCAATGTGAGGCATTGCTTCAGTGGGCCAGGGAAATGAATGCATCACTTGATGAAATAAGGGAGGGAACTGTGGGGCGGGTTTCAATGAGTAATTCGTAAAAAGTTAAAAGGAGAGTAAAAAAACGTGCAGACTGATGCGGAAGTGAAATCACCTTTTTTCTTGGCGATTGCCGGAAATATCGGTGTTGGAAAAACCACTCTAACAAAGTTGATCAGCGAAAAATTTGGCTGGGATTGTTATTTTGAAAAAGTGATCAACAATCCTTATCTGGATGATTTCTATGCGGACATGAAGCGGTGGAGTTTCAATCTTCAGGTTTTCTTTTTATCAAAACGTTTTATGGACCAGCGTATCATTTCCGAAAGTACACGCCCCAGTGTGCAAGACCGGTCGATTTATGAGGATGCGGAGATATTTGCATACATTTTGCACAAACAGGGAAATATGAGCGATCGGGATTATGAGAACTATCGTGATCTTTTTTACACAATGATGAGCTACCTGCGCAAACCCGATTTGATTGTGTATTTGCGTGCATCGACGTGGACGCTTATATCGAGAATACGCAAGCGCGGACGCGAGTTTGAAAAGAATATCAATGTCGAATATCTGCATGAGCTCAATGAGGCTTATGAGCATTGGATTAAAATGATAAAAGATGATTTTAATGTGCTGGTCGTCGATTCGGATAAAATGGATTTTGAAAGACATCCCGAGCAATTGGATGATGTTTATGTGAAAATTCAAAGATTTCTCGATTCAGGAAAGGTTGAATGATCCTTTTTAAACAGGCATGGTTTTGGGCGAATTGAAGAAAATACGGGATAGTAAAAGAGTCACATCAAAAATAATTACGCTGCTGACCGACTTTGGATACCGGGACGCTTTTGTCGGGACAATGAAAGGGATCATTTTGCGAATAAATCCCTGGGCCACTATTGTTGATATTTCTCACGGCATCGATCCCGGTGATATTCAGGCGGCCTCGTTTGTCCTGGCGCAGTCATTTTCCTTTTACCCGTCCGGTACTGTGCATGTCATTGTTGTCGATCCCGGAGTGGGCACCGCGAGGAAGGCAATTGCAGTCAAAACGGAAAAGGCTCTTTTTATTGCACCGGATAACGGCGTCCTGGGCAGGCTCTATGCAGCTCAGGAGAAATGCGTGGTCAGAGAAATCACAGATTCAAATCTGTTTGTCCACCCGGTGAGCCGGACTTTTCATGGCCGAGATATTTTTGCTCCGGTTGCTGCACATCTCTCCGTCGGTGTTCCGTTCGCAAGCCTTGGCCCGGAGATTCATGATTACAACCGCGGCAGTTCCAAATTGCCGCGAAAAAAAGCGGGAACAATCATTGGCGAAATTATTTACATAGACCGGTTCGGCAATTTGATTTCCAATATTTCACAAGCCGATTTTTCCGGCAAAGAAATTCGTTCGATTCAAATCAAAGATATCCACCTCGACCATTTGAGTGATTCTTATGGTGAAAAAAACGTGGGTGAAGCGCTGGCGATTATCGGCAGTCACGGGTTTTTAGAGATTGCAGTGAGGGAGGGAAACGCCGGTGTAAAGTATGGAATAGAAATTGGCTGTGAAATTCGGGTTTTTATTTGTAGATGATCAGATTTCGGATGCCGGATTTCGGATAAAAGATACAGTGTGGAAAACATGAATGAGTTGCTCGTAAAATGTTTTAAAATGTCATTGCGAGCGAAGTGAAGTAATCTGGATGTCGGATAAAGTGCTGTTTATTATGGATCGCTTTCCCGATAATTCGGGGTAAACTCTCGCTCCGCTCCTCGCGATGACATGATTTTCGACTTTACGAATTACTCATGAATCATAAATTGCAATTTGGCACAGAACATAAAAATGTTCGGAAAGTAGAACGTATCAACATGAATGAATACAATGACCCTGAAATTTATCAACAAACGATACCGGTTTCCAGACCGCGGCGAAAGTTTCGTTTCGGAATCAAACCTTTACCTCACGACAAACCCATAATTAATATTGTATTATTTGTTCTGACCATTTTTTCAACGTATATTACCGGTGGAGCGTGGTATTCTTTTGCGACGATAACAATATTATTATCCCATGAAATGGGGCATTATTTTATGTGCCGCAAATACAGGGTGCCGGCCACACTGCCGTTTTTTATCCCTTTTC
>JAADGR010000523.1 GCA_013152225.1 Calditrichota bacterium | reverse complement strand
TTTCCACGATTTGCAGCGGGGCGATTAAGCCGGCCACATCAACCCATTTCCCTGTACCCATGTCTGTATCGGGACGCAATCTGTCCTGAATTTCTTTATTGCCGGTAAATTCTCGTTTCTCCAAACGTTTGATCAAAGAGTTACCGAGGAATTTGTTGATTCCAATCCGGTAAAAATTAATACCTCGAATTAAAGAACCTTTTTTGATCTTGACATTATGATAATAAAAAAATTCCGAATTTTCTCCCGAAGCCTTTAATAAATCACGGAGAATTTCAATTCCGTTCAGCATTTTTTGGATAGTATAAGGGCTGAGAAGATTGAAATTGATATAATCCAACTTGTTCGAATCTTTTCTGCGATCCCGTTTCGGCCATTTGCGCGCATCACGAACGGTTCCGACGCTGCGAAGGTTAACGCCGGGAATGAGAATACTCTCATCTTCACTTTCGATGAGATAGGAAAAGGGTAAATCAGATGTATCGGCATTGCGATAGTGGCGCCCCATAACTACCGTGAACGCGCCGACTTGCGCCGGCCAGAGCAGGTACGAATCGCTGGTCGTTTTGGAACCTCTTTCGACAATGCCCTGGTGCAGGGGGCCGAGTTTATACATGTGATTGCTCTGGTTAGAGCCGCTGCCGGCATTTAAAAAAGAAAAATAACCGGCGATGAGGAGAGTGGATTTGTGGTGCGTAACGGTATATGGACCGGCAAAAATGGAACAAGCTTCGCCGTGAAATCCTGCACAATTTGCAAAAAATGCCGAGTTTTCCGCCGAATAATGTTTCCCCAATTCGCAGCCCTGGCCGACGAAACATTTTGAAATGAGCGTCCCGTCCGATATTTTTGAACCGGAGCAAACAATAAAATCCTCGGCAATAACACCGGGGCCGACATAAACCGGGTCTTCCGCACTGCTGTTTATGCTGCCGTTTTCGAGCCGGTTCACTCCCTCGATGGTCGTGTTCGCACCAATCCTGACATTTTTGATAACGCGGCAATTGATGAGTCTGGCGCCACTCGCAACACTCCCCATTGTGGATGAGATGCTTTTTTTGTAATTTTCTATAATCCTGTAAAGGTTTTCAATAACTTTTTTCCGGTGTCGATAGAGGGCCAAAAAATAGGCAATGTGCGCAGAAAGTTGATCAAAGGCAGGAATTTCCCGGCCCCCGGCTTCATTGAGCACGACAATTTCCGTCCCATTGCCGAAAGAACTTTCACCTTCCACAGCCAGCATATCGACGTTTTCAATAATCACATCCTGAGCGATTTTATAATTTGCAATATAATTGCGAATCTGATCGATGAAAACATTGTCACCGATTTCGCAATTGTGAATTCGCGCATTATAAATGCCGGTTGGTTTTTGCATGCCGCCAAAAAATAGCACCGATTTCTCAAACACACCCAATCGAACCTGGCCGGAAAAATGGCTGTTGCTGATTCGCGCAGGATTAAAATGAGGTGCCACACTGATCTGTGTCCAGTCCTCGCAAGTGCACCCGTTTTCCTGCAACCGCTGTATTTCATCCGCATTGAGCGCTCGATAATCTGGCATCTGTTTCTCCCAAAAATACTGACATTGCAAAAATAAAAATCCCGGCATAAAAAGAAACCGGGATTATTATTCATTTTTCATTTTATTTATCGCTCAAGGCCGCCACACCGGGAAGCACTTTGCCTTCCATCAGTTCAAGACTCGCACCGCCGCCCGTGGAAATATGGCTAAACTTGTCGCCAAAACCGGATTTCTTGGCAGCACTGGCCGAGTCGCCGCCGCCGATAACGGACACCGCGCCGCTTTTCGCAATTGCTTCGGCCAGACTATAGGTGCCTTTGTCAAAGCCCGGAACCTCAAATACACCCATGGGGCCGTTCCATATAATCGTTTTGGATTTGGCCACTTCTTTGATAAAAAGGATAATCGTTTTCGGCCCGATATCCAAACCCATATAGCCGTCTTTGATTTCCTCGCCTTCCGTGATTTCGCTCTCAACCTTTTTACCGGCAGTGGGGAACTCCCGGGCAATAACGTGGTCCACAGGCAGCAAAAAAGTAACACCCTTTTTCGCAGCCGTTTCCAGATAGCCCTTTGCCTTTTCGACAAAATCTTCTTCCACACGGGAATTGCCGACGTTGACACCTTTTGCCTTGAGAAAAGTATATGCCATGGCCCCGCCAATGATAAGGCCGTCAACTTTGTTCAGCAAATTTTCGATGACGAAAATTTTATCGCTCACCTTGGCGCCGCCCAAAATGGCCAGAAAAGGTTTTTCGGGATTATCAAAAACTTTGGAAAAGTATTTCAGTTCTTTTTGCAAAAGATAACCGGCCGCACCCTGTCCCAATTTCTCCGGTACACCGGACATGGAGGCATGGGGACGATGCGCTGTGCCGAAAGCATCATCGACATAAAGATCGGCCAGTTTTGCCAGACCGTCGATGAACCATTGGCGCTCATCCTTGCTCATTTTTTCGCCGTCCTTCTTACCTTCCTCCTCCGGATGAAAACGAAGGTTTTCCAGCAAAAGAACATCGCCTTCTTTCATATCGGCAACCATTTTTTCCACTTGCTCGCCAACACAATCCGGTGCAAAAGCAACGGGTTTTCCCAGCAATTCCGATAAATGCTTTGCAACAGGAGCCAGAGAGAATTCCGGCTTTTTCTTTCCCTTTGGACGACCGAGGTGTGACATCAAAATAGCCTTCCCCCCGTCATGAATGATTTTTTTAATGGACGGCAAAGCCGCAACGATCCTTTTGTCATCCGCCACTTTTTGATCATCCGTCAGCGGCACATTAAAATCGACGCGCATAAGAACGCGTTTCCCCCTGAGATCAAGATCATCGATTGTTTGTTTGTTCATTGTTACCTCGTCTTAAAAAGATAAAAAGTGATTGTCCTTACGAGGAATGAGGAACGAACGACAAAGCAATCTCATAACTGCCTGTTAAGCATGAGATTGCTTCGCTCCACTCCGTTTCGCTCGCAATGACATGGCCAAAAAACTCATATTACAAACTAACCCCTTAACAAGTACAGCAAACGCCTATCCCCGTTATCCGTCATCCGTTCTCCCGTCTCCGTTCTCCCGTCTCCGTCTTCCGTCATCCGGTATCCGCCATCCGGTATCCGGTCTCTGTTATACGTTCTCCGTTTTGTAATAATTATCGATCGCCAAACTAACCGCCCCATACATCCCGGCGTCGTTTCCCAGCTTTGCCCTTACGAGCTTTAAGCCAAGGAGCCCGGGTTTCATGGTTCGGGACTGTACCGCCTGCCAAATAAGATTCATAAATTCATCACCGGCCTCGGCAACGCCGCCACCGATAACGATAATTTCTTCATTAAAAATATTCGTCAGACTTGCCAGAGCAGCGCCAAGATATTCCGCAGTCTCATCGATCGTTTCAATGGCCTCACGGTCACCTTTATGTGCTCTGGTAAAAATTAATTCCGTCGTTACTTTATCCGGGATTTCACACGATTTAGCAGAGAGCCTGGCAATGTAATTTTTGACCATCGCTGTTGCAGAAGCATAACGCTCAATGCAGCCGCGGCCGCCGCAATCACAGGGAATGCCATCGTAAGCAATAGACATGTGCCCCAGTTCCGCACCGGCAAAATTATGCCCACGGTACAACTCATTATTAATTAAAATCCCGCCGCCAATCCCGGTACCCAGCGTCAGGGCAATAACGTTCTCGTATCCCTTAGCCGCGCCAACACGCGACTCTGCCAGCGCCATCAGATTTGCATCATTATCAACCCACACGGGAATGCCATATTTGCCTTCCAGCCGCTTCCTGATTTGTGCATTCCCCCATTGCGGCAAGTTCGGTGTATTGCCGAGCAGCTTTCCTTTATCAAAATTTATGGCCCCGGGGCTGCCGACGCCAATCGCGACAACTGTTCCGCCTTGTTTTTTTGCTTTAACAAGCAACTCTTTAATACATTCATAAAAAACACTAAAAATGGCATCCTTCGATTGATCACCTTTGCTCGGTTTTTTACTTTTGAAAAGAATTTCGCCGCGGCTGTTTCCCAGCGCGTATTTTAAAAACGTCCCCCCCAGGTCAAATCCGATAAAGAGATCAACCTTTTCAGCCATTCCATTCCTCATTTTTTGGGTTAAAATGAAATAAATGTTTGTCATTGCGAGGAGTGAGGAACGAACGACAGTTTACCCCGAGTTGTCGGGGAAACAATCTCATAACCGACTGTAAACCCAAAGATTGCTTCGCTCCGTTTCACTCGCAATGACGTGAAAAATAAAGTATTGTTACAAACTAAACCTTAACAAGTATTTCGATTATTTATTCGCATCCTGTCCAAACTCGGCGCAAACCTGATTGTACATTTCATAAGTTCCTATATCGTAATAATGCTCCGGCATGACAAAAGCATACACAGGAATAATTTTATGCAGCCAGGCAATAAAGCTTCCGGGCGCATCGGAAGGATTTTCCAAATTGAGATAGCCCCGGAATAAATGCAGGTGCTCCCTTTTAAAAATATACAAAGCAGGAGCAATAAGCGGGGAGCGGGGATTTTCCGGCTTTTCCTCAAAGCCGATAACCCGTCCATCATCATCCACCTCGACAACACCGGCACTGCGCAGCCGTTCTTCGCTGTCAATTGGATGGGCAAGAATGATATCACTTTCTTTCTCGCGGAAGAATTTCAAAAAATTGACAAAATCAAACTGAAAAATATTATCACCTGCAGCAATCAACAGATCGTCATGGAAATGATGATGATCCAGGACGAATTGAATATCAGCGATTGCGCCAAGGCGCGTCTCATTACTGGACGTGCAATCATTTACAATGTGCACATTCAAATTCGGATATCGTCCGCTTTTACCGGTACGCTCTGCCCATTCACGGAAATTGGGGTAAAACTTTTCATTAGTAACAATAAAAACATCATCTATAACATCCATTTCAACAAACCTGGCCAACAAATAATCGACGATTGTTTTGTCACCAATTTTCAGCAAAGGTTTTGGGCGATCCTTGGTCAAAGGGTACAATCTGGTCGCATAGCCGGCAGCGAGAATGAGAGCTTTCATATTTCTACTTTAATTCGTATTGGTTTTCGCCAATCTTTTCAATGGCAATGGTTTGGCCAAAATGCGGGCGGAAAATTTTAAAGAACTTTGTCAGGTCGACTTTGTAATGGACGTGAGGCTTTTTCGGCCCCCTGCACCAGCAGTCCACAGCTTTAATTTCCGAATCCACATCATGATCCCCAATTTTCAATTTGAACGGTACGCCTGGTTTGGGGAATAATTTCAGGCTCTCTTTAAGAATCATGACATATCCTTCCACAGCTTCTTCGCCTGAAAGTTTTCGAACGTAGCGAATCTTTCGATCTGCCATTTTTACCTCCCTATTATTATACTCGAGGGTTAGTTTGCAACAATACTTTTTAGATATGTCATTGCGAGCGGAACAGAGTGGAGCGAAGCAATCTCATACTTTACAGGCAGTTATGAGATTGCTTCCCCGACAACTCGGGGTAAACTGTCGTTCGTCCCTCACTCCTCGCAATGACAACTTTTTGTTACAATTTAATCCTTACAAGTATAGCGATACCCGATTGAATTTAAACAGTTTCAAAAAACAACTCGCGGCGTTCCGCGTGATAAAGTTTCTTATATTCCCGCTGCACTTCCTCCAGCGTTGTCGGCGTATAATGATCCTCACCGCCGTTTATCCAGGTCAAAGTTGAAATATCCGCGCGGTCAAGATAAAGCACACCATTCAAGTGGTCAATCTCGTGCTGAAAAACCCGGGATAATAATCCACGCACTGAAATCTCTTTTTTTTCTCCATCCACATCAAATGCGCGGACGATAACCTTTTCCCAGCGCGTTACCGACGCCTGAAGACCGGGAATGCTGAGACAGCCCTCCGTATCCGTAATAGTACTCTCGCTGTGAGCAATAATTTCAGGGTTAACAAGCGTATATAAATTTTCGGAATCCGTAACCACAATAAACCTTTTCGAGACGTTCACCTGCGGCGCTGATAATCCCACGCCGTCTTCGGTGCGCATGGTTTCGATCATGTCCTGAACAAATCCCCCGTCAATCTCACCGGGTTTGTATGGCTCCGCCATTTGCCGCAAAGTTGGATGACCGTATTTAATCACATCCAATAATGCCATATTTCTTCCTTTCTTTTCTACAAATATAATCAAATATTTTTTTTATTGCAAGTACGGTTTAGCGGCAATTATTTTCCCGGTTAGTGAGATTTCTTTTTATGATGAAAATGTGGATGGGAGAGTTTTTAAAAAGATTGAGCTGCAAGGAGACGTGGTGCCGTTTTGCGGATTAATGCATGTGAGCAAGGATGGATGATGCTGCGGAATACAATAGTTTTTTAAAGTTCAAGGTAACATGTCAGTTATGGGTGGAAAATTTGGTCAAGATTTTATGACGCTGCTTGGGCGAGTCATTCCGGCGCATGCCGGAATCTCCAAACTCTTGATTTTAGGAGACTCCGGCATTCGCCGGAGTGACTTGCTTTTATTACGCCGAACTGGAAAAACCGGTTAATTTTTTAAACAGGTTTATTTTTCCGTGGAATAGAAAGAGGATGTGCCCGACCGGTTGGTTGGTTGGTAATAATTTGCTTGGCGTCCTGGATGAAGAATTTGATTTACTTGATACAGGATGGTGGCATGTAGATGGTTGTTCTGGTTATTGCCCGGATTGCTTTCAGCGGCCCTGGTGTGAATTCGGCATTCAATCCCGTTGGCAGGAGGATGAAAAATTGGGGAAAATGTTCCTCACAGAATCCGTGCGTCGCTATGTCCCGGCGAGCCCACAGTCTTTGGCGATTCTGCGCATTTACCAGGAAAAAGAGGATCGCGAATTTGCAGAATTCAAAGCAAAAAATGATGGAAAACTAAAACTTGATCTACTACCGCCGTTTGATGAATTTGATGGTGATTTGCCTTTTTGAATAAATTGTAACTATTCAGAGACCGTGCATTTTACTGCAAAGTTCACTTTTGTCATTCCGGTTCCGACGACAGGAGGATACCGGAATCCCCTTGCACAACGAGAAAATTCCGGCCTTTCGCTCCGCTATAGCCGGAATGACGCCGGATAACGAATCAGTTGCAATTTATTATATGCAAAGAGTTATTTCCCATTTTTCGTTGTTCATTATTCACTTTTCATTACTCATTTTTCCCCTTTCTCCTCCCTCCCGCTTCTTTCCAGGCGTTCAGTTCTTCTTCGCTTTGCGGCATCAGGTCGGGGATAGGAATGGGATTATTTTTCTCATCCATACCGACAATTGTGAAAAAGGCTGTGGCGGCAAGAAAAGTTTCGTCGGCATAAGTATCCTCGCCATACACCTTGGTTTGCACTTCCATGGAGGTTTTGAACGCACGCGTCATTTTTGCAGTAATTTTCACGACGTGACCGACGCGCAGCGGCTTGAGGAATTTCAGCTTGTTGACGGCAACAGTGGTTACCCTGGCGTTTGAATGACGACGCGCGCAAATTGCCGCCGTCATATCCAGATGCTGCATAATGCGCCCGCCGAAAACGCTGCCGATGCTGTTTGTATCAGCAGGCGTGGCGATAAAGGATGTTTCGGTTATCGAATCAGACGGTGCTTTCTTCATGTAATGCCTCTTTTGTTGTAAATTGTTCATCCGCGTGGTAAGAACTGCGCACAAGCGGGCCGGACTGGATATGTGCAAATCCCATGGCCAGGCCGTCGCGTTTCAATTGCGCAAATTCTTCCGGCGTTACAAAACGATCGACAGGCAGATGATTGCGCGACGGCTGTAGATATTGGCCGATGGTCAGCATTTGACAACGGGCACTCAACAAGTCGTGCATTGCCTGGCGCACTTCATCGAGGGTCTCTCCCAGGCCGACCATAATGCCGGATTTTGTGAAAACATCATATTCACTTGCGCGGTGAAGCAGTTCCAGGGAACGTGCATAGCGCGCCTGCGGTCTCGCCAGGGGATAAAGTCTCGGTACTGTTTCGATGTTATGATTGAGCACATCCGGTTTTGCAGCGAGCACTGTGGCCAAATCTTTTTCCGAACCCTGAAAATCCGGGATAAGGACTTCAATTTTACACCCGGGTTGAATGCGGCGCATGGCCTGAATTGTTTGCGCAAAATGTTCAGCGCCGCCGTCCGGCAGATCGTCACGGGTAACGGAAGTGATAACGGCATAGCGCAAGTTCAAATCCCTGACAGCTTCAGCAACAAGACGCGGCTCATCAGGATTGAGCGCTTGCGGCTTGCCCGGCACCACGGCACAAAAGCGGCAATTCCGGCTGCACACATCACCCATAATCATAAACGTCGCTGTC
>JAADGR010000499.1 GCA_013152225.1 Calditrichota bacterium | reverse complement strand
TGATATTGTCTTCGCAGACCTGGTGGCCAAAACCGCGCGATCCGGTGTGGATGATAAGGGTTACCTGATCTTTATGCAGGCCGAGCTGCGATGCTGTCGCCTCGTCGAAAATTTCCGACACACATCCCAGTTCGACAAAGTGGTTGCCCGAACCCAATGTTCCCAACTGTGCTTTTCCGCGTTTCAATGCGTGTTCGCTCACTAAATCAGGCTCAGCGCCGGGCATGGTTCCGTTTTCTTCGATTTTATCAAGGTCAACCTCGTTGCCGTAACCATTTTCAATAGCCCAACGAGCGCCTTTTCGTAAAACATTTTTTTCTTCTTTTTCGCCGAGCCTTAATTGACCGGTGGAGCCCACGCCGCTGGGGATTTTGCTGAAAAGTGTGTCGACGATTTTGTGCAGCTTTGGCTCGATGTCCCGGCGCGTCAAATCTGTTCGCAAAAGGCGGACGCCGCAGTTGATGTCATAGCCCACACCGCCCGGTGAGACAATGCCTTCATCGACGTCGAACGCGGCAACGCCGCCGATGGGAAAACCGTAGCCCCAGTGAATATCCGGCATGGCGAATGAATAGCCGACAATACCCGGCAGCCAGGCAACATTCGTCACTTGTTCCGGCGCATTGTCTTTAAAAATATCCGGCAGCATTTTTTCGGAAGCATAGATTCGCGCCGGAACGCGCATTTTCCCGGTTGCCGGAATTTCCCAGAGAAAATCATGAATCTTTTTGGGAGTTTGCGTCATGACCAACCCTCTAATTCAATTTGCATTAAAGCACAAAAAGCCCTCATCCCGGTAAGGAAAGGGCTTTCTGAAATTAACAATTTGGGTAATCTTCCACCACCTTAGCAAATCCTTCTTTTGATCAGAATTAAGATTGACGATTTTAAAAGTATTCTTGATTTTATAATTCATGTTTTCCACACTGTATTCCTTCATAAATCAAAAATCCTTGTTCGTAAATCAATCTTTTAATTATCAAATGAATATAGAGGTGAACTATTACTAATTTGGAACGTGTATTACTCTTTTTTTTGGGCGGTGTTGATTTTAAGGCAAGGATACAGCGCACAAAATCCAACCGCACCGGTGAGTAACAACACGATTCCTATGATACCCAGAACGATGCCCAAAGTCGCCTTGACCACGAAAAACCCAACCACAATCAAGATAATGCCGATAATAACTCTGATGATACGATCTGTGGTGCCTTCATTTGCCTTCATTTTGGCCTCCTCAAGTTAAGTTGATAGTGATGGTATTTTTGTGTGGGCGCCGGACTGCCGTCACTGCCGGCCACAGCGACCCATGCTTCAAGTGTTGCGGGTTTGAATAAAACCGTATGTAATGCGCTTTTCATTGCAACCGGCCGGTCCATGAGTCGTATCGCGGATTCCACATCAAATTTGCCGTAATTGGCCTCGACGCGTTCAACCAGTTTCTTGTATCGATCACCGGCGGACAAAAGCACGCAATCCTTCACCGGACTGGGAAGCCGTGGATTGCTTTCACCCGGCTTGACAAAAAATATTTTTTCCGGCGTTGCACCGACTCCGACTGCATCCGGAATTTTACTGTCCGAAATAACATAATAGTATTCGCAAGTCCGTTTTGTTTCTTTGAAAATCTGTTTTGCTTCATCCAGGGTGTTCGCTCTTTCGAGTGCGTCACGGATCAGCAGCGTCATGGGCATACCGTCCCAATTTCCCTGACCGGCTCCGCCCATTTCTCCGATGGCAATGTGCTGCTGGTTCATTCCGGTTACCGAACCGATTTGTCCGGCAAAACCGACATTTAAAAACGCATTGCCGTCTTTGGGATTGACCATAAAGATGACGGCATGATCTTGCAGTTCCCGGTCGGTGATATAGTCCAGGATTCGTCCGTGGTAAAGCGTGCCGTCCTTGGTCGCATGGCCCATGAGCGCAAAGCCGCTGCAATGAAAAAACTCGGAAAAGATAATCATGTACTTTACTTCATCAAAAGACAAGCCCGCGCCATCGGCGAGGCCCTGCATTTCAGTTTTGAATCGTTTGGGAATGAAAGGCTCTAAACGTTTGTAGGTGCTTTCACGATTCTGCATGTACCATTGTATTTCTTTTGATTCCTTGTCTTGTCCTTTCCCGTGAACGTAAATGTCCACCATTCTTTTGACGTGATCGGCGAGCAATTTGCCGTGCTGATAGCCGAGTTGATATGGGTCGCCGTTAAGATGGCAGACGAGGGTGCCGTCGACATTCTCCAGGTAACCCGATCCTTGCTTTGCGATAATTTTTCCAAAGGATGCATAAGCACCAATAAGAAGAAAACCTGTAATTGTGAGGAGCAGAATTAATTTTTTCATGATGTGCCTCTGATTCGATATGATTGTTTAAATAAAAAAGAATTTAAAGATCACAAGTTTAAGGATCAAGGGAATTCCCTTATTTTGGGTAACTTGTCGGCAGGCAAAATTGATCTTGGCGGATATTCATCCATCTGAATTTAAAAACGGTATTTCGGATTATTTCATTCCGCATTATTACAAATTATGCGTACATTTTAACATTGTTTATAAATGGCTTCTGCTATCGAAATAAACCAAAATAACACCATGTTGTTCCGTTATTTATATTCCTATTTTCACCTTTTCTTGCCCTGCTTCTCGATTATATTTTGAACTAAAGAATCGTATTTTATTTAAACGAGGATTTTGAATGAAGACAATTACTCATTCCCTGTCAACAGGGCAATGCAGCGCGGTTCGACTCGCCTTGTTATCTCTTATTATATTTATTGCAACACCTCTTCTTGCGCAAATTATTCCTCTTGACCAGCGATACTGGATCGTCATCGATCGCGGCCCGGATCAAATGGAGGCTGATCTTGCACCGCAAGTTGCTGTTCCGCAGGCCGGTCACTACAGGCTCAAAGGATACATTGGTTATAACAGCGGAAACGAACAGCTCAACGAGAGTTTTTACATGCTTGTACGAGATTCGAACGGCCAAATCTATTTCCCTCTCGATGCCAACGCACAACCCGATTCGTACAAAGTTGTACCTGACGATTCGGTAGATGAAAAACATCGCTCCTGGCGGGATGCAGGTCTGTTCTATCTCCCGAGCAGTAATATGAAATATACTATCGAATTTCATCATTATGCAACCATCTGGGACACGATTCCTTATTTCGTCAATGAGGCTAAGGTGGAGCAAGGCAGCCAGAGAAACGCTGAAAGCTTAAATGTTGATCAAATTGAACTGGTTTACGAACCATTTGTCGATGGCGCCGTGCGTTTGACTGCTGAAACCCCGCGGCAATTTCAGCTAGGGGATAAAACCGTGGATGGCGTAAATGCGGGTGAATCTGTTTCCTACCATATCAAAATCAAAAACCTTGTCCAGGATCTGATGGACAGTGCCACAATAATTTTGTCGTTATCACCGGACGTTCATGCCCGGGATTTTTCAATACCGTTTGATGAAAACAACGGCAAGCAGCTTATATGGCATTTGCAAAAAATCATGCCGAAAGATTCCCTGGAAATCACTTTTACCGCTGATGTGAAAGCCGGTCTTTCTCCCGGATACACTCCTCTTTTTGCGCAGGCAGAACTGGCCCTGCCAAAGGATAGCGATCCGACGAATAATTTTTCCAATAATACCGTTTATGCGTATAATCAAGATTCATTCCCGACTAGCCCAACCGCGGATATTACCGTCTCACTTTCCGCAACGACCGACTCGATGCGTGTCTCAGGCAATGACACGACAAAATATGTCAAACCCGGCGGTCTGATCAATTATACGCTGACTGTTGCAAATTTTGCATCCGATACGGCGAAAGGAATTACGTTGTACAATCTTTTGCCGAATTTTGTCAGCGTTCCTCAATTCAATACCGAACCGGATTACAGCTATGCAAACGCAGCCTATTGGACGCTGAGCGATCTGGCTCCGAATTCCTCGGTTCAAATTACTTTTGTCGGGCAGGTTGATTCGTCCCTGAAAGTTGATCAATTCCAACTGCTGGATTTTGGATTTGCCTTTTCGCAAAATGATTCCAGCTTGAATAACAATTTTGCCCAGGAAACGGTTTTTCTTTCATATCCAAAATACAAAGGGCCGGAGCACCTCGACTTGTCTTTAACTCTTGAAGCCCAGACAGATACCATGATTTTTGTTGGCAATAAATTACAGCCGGGCGTAAGGACAGGAGGTACTTTTCAGTATACTATGAGAATAATAAATCATGGACCTCTGGAAGCGAACAAGTACCGCACCTGGATTAACATGCCGGATTCAGTGGAATTTTCTAATTTCAGTATCCCGCCAACATTCAATTCTTATGGAAAATATTTCTGGCATTTACAGCATTTGCCTCTCAATGCCGAAACGAACATAACTTTTGTGGCAACCGCGGCGGATTCCATTCCGCTGACGCCCTTTGAAATTCCGGGGGCCAGTGGTGTTTATTCAGCGACGGATTCCCTGGTCGCTAATAATTTTGATAGTTCCAATGTTTACGCTTTTACGGATACCACTGTCATCCAGCCGTTAGTGGACATCTCTGTGTCGCAAACCGCTCTGACAGATTCATTCGTCGTCAGTAACGGCGATACGATGAAATATGTAGGTGAGGGAGAAAAATATCAGATTAAAATCACCGTGAAAAACAACGGCGCTGCGGATGCGAAAAATGTCCAACTATTGGACCTGCTGCCGGATTATGTTTCGGTTTCCGATTTCAATGTTGCGCCTGTTTCGATGAGCGGGGATTCGGCTTCATGGCAAATCCCGATTTTAGCCGGCAATGCGAAACAGGAATTCCAATTCTCCGCCACAGTCCCTGATACCATGCCCGGCGGACTAAATCTGCTGATCAATAAAGTTTTTGTCACTGCTGAAAACGACGATCCTGCAGCGCTGACCAACAATTCTTCGGTGGATACGGTTTACAACGCGGTGGCACAGTTGGTGGATGTCTCTGTCGAACAAACGGCGTTGACAGATTCCTTTGTCGTCAGCAACGGTGACACCATGAAATATGCGCGCGAGGGAGAAAAATATCAGATTAAAATCACCGTGAAAAACAACGGCGCTGCGGATGCAAAAGATGTCCAGCTATTGGACCTGCTGCCGGATTATGTTTCGGTTTCCGATTTCAATGTTGCGCCTGTTTCGATGAGCGGGGATTCAGCCTCTTGGAAAATCCCTGTGCTGGCGGGAAGCACATCCAAGGTATTTCAATTCTCCGCCACAGTCCCGGATACCATGCCCGGCGGATTGAACCTGCTGATCAATAAAGTTTTTGTCAGCGCCGAAAATGACGATCCTGCAGCGCTGACCAATAATTCTTCGGTGGATACGGTTTACAACGCGGTGGCGCAGTTGGTGGATGTCTCTGTCGAACAAACCGCAGTGACGGATTCTTTCGTCGTCAGCAACGGCGATACTTTGAAATATGCGCGCGAAGGGGAAAAATACCAGATTAAAATCACCGTAAAAAACAACAGTCCTGTTGATGCGAAAAATGTGAACTTGGTGGATGTGCTGCCGGATTATGTTTCGGTTTCCGATTTCAATGTTGCGCCGGACTTGGCGAGCAGCGATTCGGCCTCATGGCAAATCCCGCTTTTAGCCGGTAATGCGAAAAAGGAATTCCAATTCTCCGCCACAGTCCCGGATACCATGCCCGGTGGATTGAATCTGCTGATCAATAAAGTTTTTGTCGGCGCCGAAAATGACGATCCTGCAGCGCTGACCAACAATTCTTCGGTTGATACGGTTTACAACGCGGTGGCGCAGTTGGTGGATGTCTCTGTCGAACAAACCGCAGTGACCGATTCTTTTGTCGTCGTCGACGGCGACACGATGAAATACGCGCGCGAAGGGGAAAAATATCAGATTAAAATCACTGTAAAAAACAACGGCCCTGCGGATGCGGTAAATATCCAACTTTATGATCTATTGCCGGGTTATGGTTCTGTTTTCGACTTTAATGAAATGCCGGTTTCAATAAGCGGCGATTCGGCCTTGTGGTACATTCCGCTTTTAGAACCCGGCGCAGCAAGAATGTTTCAATTTTTTATAAGCGTTCCCGATTCTATGCCAATGGGTTTAAATCTTTTAATCAATAAAGTTTGGGTGAGTGGCGAGAATGATGATCCCAATGATCTTTTCAACAACACCTCCGTCGACACGGTCTATAACAGTGTTCAGCACCTGGTGGTACTTTCCGTGAGTCAAAAAGCGTTCACGGATTCTGTCGTGATCATTGGCGGGCGGGAATTCAGCTTTGCACGCGCGGGAGAAGAGTTTCCCATTCAAATTACTGTTGACAACACCAGTGCTGTACCGGCAATGAATGTCAGGCTAACGGAACATCTGTCTGAATTTTTAACCGAACAAGGCGAGAGTCCATCACCGGTTTTTGCAAATGATGATTCGGTGCAATGGTTTCTTGCTTCATTACCCGCCCAGACACAGCGCGTGTTTCAAATCAATGCGCGAGCCATGCAGGACATACCCATCGGCACAAACCTGCTCGTGAACACAGCCCTGATCAGTGCTGAAAACCAGGATCCGCGTTTTGCGACCAAGAACACATCCGTCGATACGATTTATAACGAGGTGCTGGAACCCATCCAGGCGTCTATTGAAACCACACCGCCCGTCGTGGATGTCGGTGACAGTATCTACGTCAAGGTGCAAGTCAGCGGTGCGGTCGTTTCTTATGATCTGGTGGTGCACTTACCGGACGGACGCATCGATTCGACGTTTGCAGATCAATTTGTCGCTCGTCATCGCTTGACGCCAAACCAATGGCTCAATATTTCTCCTGCTTATGTCCTCGATCATTTAATCACAAATGCCAGACAGGACCCGATCGTTTTTGAAATCGTCGCCGTTGATCTGGCCGGCAATCGGGTGAGAGCACAGGCAACGAGCATTGTCAACAGCAGTAATTATCTTGTTCTCGACCGCAATGTTTACAAAGCCGACGAACCCGATCCGCTGGGCATTAAAGTAAAACTCAGCTACAGAAGGGTTGCGACTCTGGATGTCTATGATATTAACGGACGGCATATCGATAAATTGGTGCAGGACGTTTTTGATGGCGGCTGGACCACGTTTCACTGGAACGGCACAACGCAAGACGGCCAAAGAGTGGGCAGCGGTGTTTACCTTGTTACTTTGCACTCCGGCGAGTTCAACTCCTGGAAAAAATTTATTCTCGTGAGATAACCATGGAAAGGCTAAATGTTTTGAAAAACAAAAATTTGTTCAGGTTCTTACGTGTTGGATTACTTGTGGTGTTCTTTTATTGCTCGTCGGGTTTTTCTCAGGTCACTCCCGGGGCATCGTTTCTGAGAACTTTACCCGGTGCAAGACTGCAGGCCATGTCCGGCAGCGTTACCGCAGGGCTGGATGTGACACACGCTTTTTACGCCAATCCCGGAGCGGCCGGTTTTTTGCGCGAATGGCAGTGGGGAGCATCTTATACAAAATGGATTGCCGATGTTTACAATGCGTCATTTATTTTTGGCAAACGCGTGCGCACACCGTGGAGTCAACATGCTCGTGTCGCTCTTGGCGTCTATTACCAGGGAATGGGCGAGTTTGACAGCTCGGATGGCGTTACACCTATGGCAACCGCAAACGATATCCTCATATCCGCGACGTTGGGCCAGCCGCTTTCTTTTGTTTCCCGCTGGCTGTCCTTTGGTACAAATCTGAAATATTTTAAAAGCACTTTGGATCAATTCAATGCCGACGCTTTTATCTTTGATGCCGGGCTTTTTTATCGCACACCGCGTTTTGCTTTACCGACAGCAGCACTCGGACTTTTCGAGAGCGGCATTTTTTCTGCAGGAATTTCCATTGTAAACGTGGGCAGTGATCTCAAATATATTAACTCCGCTTCGCCGCTACCGCGCGCGCTTCGGGGCGGCATTGCTTTTAATGCCGGCACGCATAACGGATTGCAAACACAACTTTCGCTGGACTATGTACAAGTCAGGGATGAGCAGGGTGGCTTGAGCTTTGGGGCTGAGGTTTCCTGGAATCGCTTTTTTGCAATCGATGCGGGCTACAGGCAGGATCAGGGTCTGCTCGACCAGATGACGCTGGGACTTTCCCTGAGCCTGGATGATATAAGAATGCCAGGCGGCAAACTCTTACCGGGCCGCAACAAGGCCGTGCGTCTCGATCTGGCAACTTTGGATGATCAGGAATTCTTTTCGCGAACCTATCGCGGCGGTCTGACGCATTTCTCAATCGGGCCGGAACACTTATCAATCCTGCGGAAGGCGTCGATGTGGAAAGTGATTCCATTGCCTTTGCCTGGGAAGAAACGCAAGACCCGGATTTGTACGACCAGGTCGTCAGTCATTTTCTGCTGACAAAAGATAGTCTCAAAATTGCAAGCGCGCTGCAGTCCATTGAAAATGGCGAGATGGGAATTTCACAATTTTCAGAAAAAGATGGATTCATTGCTAACGAAACGCCGACCAAAGCCGCTTTTTCTCTCTCTAATCCCGGCGGCGGAGATTATTATTGGGCTGTCATTGCATCCGATAAAGATGGGCACCTGAGTTTTGCTGAAAGAAACGGCAAGCGCATCGCTCATTTTCACATTCCGTTGCCCGACCTCATTGTGAAGGATATAGAATTCGATTATGACCATGTGATCAACGAGAGCGAGAAGCAGGGCGTGCTGAGAATTATCGTGGAAAATATCGGTGAAACCTGGGCAAAAAATATTTCGTTTTCTCTGAGAGATGTTGTTGTACCGATAAAAAATCCGCCCCAATTGCCGTTACGGGTTCACAATAGCTTTCACACCATTCCGAAATTAATGCCGGGGCAGTCGGACACAATTACCATCGACTGGTATCGTGCCTCTTCGGGTTTGTGCGAAATCGCGGCAACGGTTGATTTTGAAAATAAAATCCCGGAACTGCAAGAGGAAAATAACCGCACGGTTGAATCTTTTTACACTATCCCGAAAGGAAAATTTGCCGCTCCGGATACGTCAAATATTTTGCTCACATCGCGCGTTATCATCGAGTTGCCGTTCATCAACGAAATATGCATGGATGCCGAAAGTACAAAAGTTAAATATCCGTATCTGCATTACACAACTTTTGACGGCCCGCTCGATGTTCTGGTCAAACGGCTTGATGAAAACCGCAACTTTTCGGTTTCTCTTGTCGGCTATGCTGATCCGAACTCTGAAAAGGGGTTGAGCGTCAACGGCACCAGAGTATATGCCGGCCCGATTGTGGATCAAAAAAAATCCCGGGCTATTTTTATCAATCCCGGTTTTGCGCAATCTCTTGAGGGAGGGACTGCTGCTTTTGCCGAACCTCTTTTTAACCTCGCTTATCGCCGTTCTCTGGCGGTGCGGGATTCCCTGGAGAAGCGCGGGGTTTTGCCCACGCAAATCCGTATCGACTCGGTTAAAGTTTGGAAGAAACGCTACGTACCTTCGGACACAACCGATGCACGCTGGATATTTGAAGAAAGAAGAGAGGTTACCATCTCCACCGATACGTCTGCGCAAAACACACTGTTTGCGCCGGTTCCGCGCATCGACAACGAGGGCCTCAAACCGCCGGTGAAATTTGCATCCGAGATCAAATCCGTTCTGCCGTTGAGCAAAGGTGATTTGATTATTCTTGTGCCGCGGGATTCCGACAGCCTGAATTTTGATCTTGCACTTGCCCCGGATTCGCTCGAAGGCGATACCGTCCGATGGAATCTGCACCTCAACGATTCGACAATGGTCGCTTCAATGGTTAACAGGGAAGCGATTTATCATATCGCAATAAAAGACAGTCTCGGGCGTGTTTTTTGGAATGAACCACAGCAAACATTTTTGCGCCAGGGAACTTTTCTGCGTGATCACAAGATCTCTTTTCCGCTGCAATTTGCCGGAACGTCCCCGATGTACGGGCTTTATTGGGCGAGAATTTTAAAACTGGCGGAAGAGTTGTTCGACGATCCCTACATGCACATGCGTTTTGAAGGCCACGCTTGCGCCACAGGCCCGGAGGCAATCAATCTTACTTTGTCTATAAAAAGAGCAAATGCATTTTATGACAAGTTTTTAACTTTTCTCGGCACGCTTTCTCCCGCAGATTCCGCCAAAATTGCCGGCCGCCTTGATCCGCCAAGAGGATATGGGGAAAGTCGTCCGCTAAAAATTGACAGACTGGACAAGCGCAAAAAGTCCATTCTGATCGGTGATAATAATAGTCCGATCGGGAGAAAGTTTAACCGCCGCATCGAAATCATTTTTTATTCAAAAGCAAAAAAGCCGAGGTTTATTTACTGAGGTTTTTTGAACATGTCGGCACCTTCCCTCATTTCCAAACTCCTCAGACTGTGTGAAAACAGTGAAAACCATGTCATTGCGAGGAGTGCCGCCTTAGCGGCGCGACGAAGCAATCCCTTGAATACCAGCAGGTTACGAGATTGCTTCGCTTCGCTCGCAATGACAAAAAGCATAAGAAATAACGGTTTTTACACAGTCTGTCCTGTTTGGGAATGGAGAAACTCGGGAAGCTGAGCTTCTAAAGTTTTTTCCGTCCCAAGCAGGAGCTTGGGACGGAGGGAATTAATACGTTTACCAAACCTCCAAGGTTTGGTAAACGTTATCTGCAACATATCAGCTAAAAAGCTTCTCCACATACCGCGTCAGTTCGTTGAGACGCGTGAGACCTTTTACTTCTTCCCCCAGAAACGGGACATTAACCCGGGTCATTTCAGGAAACTTGTCCTGTATTTTATCAAGAATTTTCTGCTGCGATTTGAGATAGCCCTGGTAGGGGAATTTCTCGTCCACAACGCGATTGACAATCAGGGCGTTAACGGGCAGGTGATAGAATGCGAGTGTTTTCATTGTGCGCGCTGTTTCTGCAAAAGCCAGTGTCTCCGGGTTGAGAACAAGATAGATTCCCGTTTTATCCGATTTCAAGACCGCGGCGATTTGCTGAAATTGTTTCTGCATTTTATAAAGCGTCTCAATGACAGGGTCTTTTTCGCGAACGAGCATGTCGCGCAGTTTGAGGATGCCTTTGCGGGATTGGATCAGGAATTTGATCCAACTGTCAAGGTATTCCGGCATAAATATCAGCCGTAGCGTCGTGCCGGTGGGAGCGGTGTCGAAAATGATGGTGTCATAGTCTGTGCGCAAAAGGTGCTTGGCAAATTCATCAAAAATGGCGGATTCAAAAGCCCCGGGATTGTGTTCGATTGTTTCGAGATAAGCGTCCAGATTGATCTCAAATTCCTGCACGGTCTGACGATACTGCGCCAAGAGTTTTCGCTTGTATTCCGCCAGTGATTTTTGCGCGTCGATTTCCAATGCAAAAAGATGTTCTGCGATGCGGGTTTCGTTTCCTCCGATCTCCGTTTCAAAAATATCCGCCAGTGAATGCGCCGGGTCGGTGGAAACAATCAACGTTTTTCCGCGGCGGGACCAATAAACGGC
>JAADGR010000215.1 GCA_013152225.1 Calditrichota bacterium | reverse complement strand
TTGACGTTACGGATGCCCAGGTTCAACTCACGAGGGCGCAGAGTGACTATGTCCAGGCAGAACACGATGCAAAAGTAGCCAAAGCGCGGCTCGAAGCAGCAATGGGGATTATTAAATGAATTTATCGAAGGGCATTTTTGCAGGCATCTTTTTATCTTTACTGGCAGTTGTTTTTCTTTCCCGCGATAAAACCGAAGGCCAGGGAACGGGCAAAGCCATTACGCATTTTTATATTGACACAACCTCTTCATCTCCCACAGGGCGGTGGATTGCCGAGGTTCATATTGATGACCAATTTGTGCGTAGCTATGCCTTTTGGCTCATTGAAGAATAATATTTTTTAATAAATTTGCACACAAATATTTTTTGTCAGGGAATTCAGCTT
The DNA here is from genome assembly GCA_013152225.1 of Calditrichota bacterium. Classification (GTDB taxonomy): domain Bacteria; phylum Zhuqueibacterota; class Zhuqueibacteria; order Residuimicrobiales; family Krinioviventaceae; genus Hydrothermomicrobium. The sequence goes on along the minus strand of JAADGR010000215.1, from coordinate 8,008 downwards.
TTAAAAAAATGGAGAACGTGAATGTCTAAAAAAGCAAAGATGTTTCTGTTCATCGGTGTCGTCACTGTTATTGCAGGGATGGTGTTTCTTAATTTGAAAAAAAGTCGCGGAAACGTCGTTGAAGTGAACACTGTAAAAGTTGCACGAGGCGATATTATAAAAACCGTTTCAGGCTCCGGTTATGTTCAGCCTGAATTAGATGTGCAGATTTCAGCCAGAATATCGTCGGAGATCACGAAGATTCTTGTTAAAGAAGGCGATAACGTCAAAAAGGGACAGTTGCTCGTTCAATTGGACCGAATGCGTTATATTGCCCTGGTCGAACAAGCCGAATCAGGCGTTCACTCGAGTCAGGCTTCATTAAAAAAAGCCCAGGCAGATTATGCGCGCACCAAAGAGCTTTTCGATCAAAACTTGACCACCCAGGCTGATCTCGATGCAGCAGAAGCAAACATGTTACTGGCGCAAAGTCAGTTACAGCAGAGCCAGGCCTCCTTGCGCCAGGCCCAGGATGACCTTGACAAAACCAGCCTGCTTGCTCCAATAAAAGGAACGGTCACAAAACTTTTTAAGGAAGAAGGGGAAATCGCTGTTGGTTCACAGTTTCAGGCTGATCCGATTATGACGGTTTCTGACCTCAGTCAGATGGAAGTTTTGGCAGAAATCGATGAGAACGATGTCGTTCTCGTGAGCCAGAAGGATAAAACCAGGATTGAAATCGATGCCATCCCCGACACTGTTTTTGAAGGGCGGATTTCCGAAATTGCGCACGAGGCGACGACCCGTGGGAAAGGAACACAGGAGCAGGTCACAAATTTTGAAGTGAAAATTGCAGTTATGACGACTGTTAAAAAGCTGCGCCCGGGTATGTCAGCTACCATTGATATTATCACCGATACACATAAAAATGTTCTCAACGTTCCCATCCAATGCGTAACCATGAGAGTCGTAAAGGAAGATTCAACCAAAAACGGAAATGAGAAATCCGTTAAAAACAACAAAACTGCAAATGAGAAAAAAGAGGTCGTCTTTGTTGTTGAAAACGGTATTGCTAAAGCTGTGCCCGTGAAGACGGGTATCAGTGATGATACGAACATTGAGATCCTTTCCGGTCTTGAAGAAGGCCAGCAGGTGGTTTCCGGAAGTTATAAAGCCCTGTCGGTTACCCTGAAAGATGGCGACAAAGTGAAAATCAAAAAGGGTCAGAAAATTGGTAAGAAAGAAGAGGAGAACTAGGCGTCGATGTTAATCGAATTAAAAGAAATAGAAAAGACGTATGAAATCGGTACTGTTCAGGTACCTGCTTTGAAAAAGATTAATCTGACTATTGCAAAGAATGAATATGTCGCGATCATGGGGCCTTCCGGCTCCGGAAAATCCACTTTAATGAATATCCTTGGATGTCTGGACACCGCTTCCGGAGGAGTCTATTCGTTGAATGATAATGACGTCAGTGCAATGACGGATGATCAACTCGCTGAAATACGAAATCGCGAGATCGGCTTTGTCTTTCAGACCTTTAATTTGCTGCCAAGAGCCAATTCTCTGCACAACGTGGAATTGCCGCTTATTTATAACGGGACCCCGGCGTCGCAACGAAAAAAAATGGCTCAGAATGCCCTGGAAAAGGTCGGCCTGGCCGATCGAATGCATCATCGGCCTAATGAGCTTTCCGGCGGTCAAAGACAGCGCGTTGCCATTGCCAGAGCTTTGGTGAACAATCCTTCGATCATTTTAGCGGACGAACCGACCGGGAACCTGGACAGCCGCACCGGGGAAGAAATTATGGAGATTTTTGAAACCCTTCACGAGGTCGGCAATACCATTATTCTGGTAACGCACGAAGAATACATTGCCGAACACTCGAACCGAATTATTCGTTTGCGCGATGGTCTGATCGAACGTGATGAAGCTATGAATTGAGAAAGATTCGAATATGAGAATTCTTATTTACGCATGGGAGGGCATCAAAATTGCCTTTGAGGCCTTGCGTTCTTACAAGATGCGTTCTTTGCTCACAACTCTCGGCATTGTGATCGGTGTTACCACGGTGATAACGATCGTTTCGCTTGTGCAGGGATTGAACAAAGCATTCGCAAACCAGATTTCAGCGATTGGAACAGATACTCTGTACATCAGTAAAATGCCGTGGATCATACGCAGCGACAAAGAGTGGTTTTCCTATCGCAACCGCAGAAATATCACTGTTGATTATGCAAAGAAAATAAAGCAATCCGCAACCCTTGTACAAGCCGTTTCGCCCGTTTTAATGACCCGGCGCTCGGTAAAGTATGCCGGAACAACGGCGGAAAGGGTTTTGGTTGTGGGAACGAATGCCGACCATCTCATTACGGCAAATGCTTTGCCGGAGCAGGGACGATTTTTAATGAATAGCGATGTCCGCCACCGCAAAGCCGTCTGCGTCCTCGGTTGGGATGTGGCAAAGGCGCTGTTTACCAATGTGGATCCCATTGGTAAACGCATAACCGTTGGCGGGCGAAAGTTTAAGGTTATTGGCGTTGTCGAGAAAAAAGGCTCCATGTTCGATTTCAATATGGATAACCAGGTCTACATTCCCATCGGCATTTTCCAGACAGCGTTTGGAGCGCGCTGGCGGTCTGTCGATATTCAGGTCAAGGCAATATCTCCGGCTGTCATTGAAGATGCAGAGATTGAATTGACGGGCATTATGAGGCGGCTCCGCGGTTTGCCGCCCGGCAAAGAAAACGATTTTGCTATCAACAAACAAAGCATGTTAATGGACACCTACAAAAATCTTACGAATGTTTTATGGGCCGTTGCCATTGGTGTGGGCGCCATTTCTTTGCTGGTCGGCGGAATCGGGATTATGAATATACTTCTCGTTTCCGTAACAGAAAGGACGCGCGAAATCGGCATTCGTAAAGCCATTGGCGCACGCAAGTTCGATATCATGATTCAGTTTCTCATCGAATCGATGATGATATGCGCACTTGGCGTCGTCATCGGGCTTCTGGTAGCCATTGTCGTTGCCAAGATCATTGCCGCAACAACGCCCATTCCGGCAGCAATTACGTTATGGATTGCCGCTTTGGGTATCGTTTTTATCGTTGCAATCGGATTATTTTTTGGTATCTATCCGGCGAGCAAAGCGGCCCGCCTCAATCCGATAGAAGCTTTGCGTTATGAATAACTAAAATGTGAGCATACCGTGCACCTAGGTGAAAGTTTTAACATCGCTTTAACAGCGATTCGAGTCAATAAAATGCGTTCCACCCTGACGCTTTTGGGCATCATTATTGGTGTGATGACGATTATCGCCATGCAGTCGCTGATCACCGGCATGCGCAACAGTGTCCGTAAACAAGCCAGTGTTCTAAGTTCCGATGTATTTCAGGTTCAGAAATATCCTTCCATTGGTACCGGTGACTGGAGCAAATACAAAAACCGCAAGGACCTGACCGTTGAGGAAGCCAATGCGGTACGGGCAAAAGTAACTGCTGCCCGAAATGTCGGTGCCGAAGTCTGGAATTTCGGCAGGGAAATAAGACGGGGAGAAAAAAAGACTATGCCAAGCATCCGCATTGTTGGTGTAACCCCCGAGTTTTTGGAGAATAATAGTTACGAAATAGCAGAAGGACGGTTCATTACAAATCAGGATAATGATTACAGTCGTCGTATTGCGGTTATTGGTGTGGAAGTCCTCAATCGTTTATTTCCTTATGAAGATGCTATTGGCAAAAATATCAAGATTGAAGGAGAGCGCTTTGAAGTTGTCGGCGTTTTCGGGGAAATGGGCGGTTTTTTAGGCAGAAGCAGGGACGACAGGGTGGCCATTCCAATAACGCGATTTGAAAAGGTCTATGGGAAAAACCGTTCGATCAACATAACTGTGAAAGCCAAAAGTGCGGAACTGTACGATATGGCAATAGAGCAAACAATTGGCGTTTTGAGAGCGGTGCGCAAAGTGCCGCCCGGGGCGAAAAACGATTTTGAGATTCGTACCAACGATCAGTTTATGGACTTTTTTGATAATTTAACAAAATACGTCCGTTTTGCAGCTATTGCCATTGCATCCATTTCTCTCCTTGTTGCCGGCGTTGGCATCATGAATATCATGCTGGTTTCAGTTACAGAACGCACACGGGAGATTGGCATTCGTAAATCTCTGGGTGCAAAACGCCGGGATATTTTGTGGCAGTTTATGATCGAAGCAATCGTGCTCAGCGAATTTGGCGGCATTATCGGAATATTTATGGGACTCGGAGTAGGAAAACTTGTTCAGGCCGTTTCACCTGTACCGGCGGCTGTGCCCATTTGGACGGTTGTTTTAGGACTGGTCTTTTGCTCTGCAGTGGGGCTGATCTTTGGGGTCTACCCGGCAACAAAGGCTGCTCGTATGGATCCCATTACCGCACTTCGTTTCGAGTGATTTTAAAAACAGTTGACAATTAATTTATGATCGTTATATTTCATTGGAGGAGATATGAAGATCGTCGAAAAACATTTGGATAATGCGTATGTCCTGGCGTTGAGCGGCGAACTGATGGGCGGCACGGATTTCGACGCGTTTCGTACAGTTATCGATAAAGCTATTGAAGAAGAGCAGGTAAATTTGGTGATCGATATGGCACAAGTCACATGGATGAACAGTTCCGGACTTGGAATGTTGATCAGCGCGTTAACAAGCCTTCGCAGCAGCAGCGGTGACATACGTCTGGCAAATATGTCCGAGCGCCTGAGAAGACCCATGGAAATCACAAAACTCGATTCTGTCTTTCAGGATTTTTCATCCGTTGAAAAAGCTGTGAAGAGTTATCAAAAATCCCCACCCGGGCAAGGCCTCTTAAATGAATAGGTCCCCTTATTTAAGGAGAATTCTATGTCACAACTTACACGAGACCAAATACTTTTAAAAATTCAAGCAGGAGAATCACTAGCCGAAACTGATCTCTCCGGAGCTGATCTTTCTTATGAATCCTTGAAAGGTGTTAATTTTTCCGGGGCAAATCTTTCCAATACACATCTGCAAAATTCTAATTTGGAAGGTGCTAATTTGAGCGGAGCAAACTTTGAGGGAGCTTTTTTATTCGGATGCAATCTGCATCGGGCAAATCTCGAAGGCGCGAATCTCAAGGATAGCAATTTACAAGACAGCAATCTGGAAAAGAGCAATTTAAGAAAAGCCAACCTGGAACACGCCGCGCTTTTGGGATCAACTCTGGATGGCGCAGATTTACGCGACGCATATATGGTTCGTGCCCGCATGAAACGTGCTTCTTTACGAGACGCCCGCCTGGACGGGGCAAATCTCCGCCATGCTCATCTGGAAAGAGGCGACCTGACAAATGCCTCTTTTAAAGATGCCGATCTCGGAAATGCCTCCCTTATAAATGCCAAAACAAATAATACGAATTTTGACGGTGCGAAAACCGAAGGCACTCTCGGTCTCGCCGAATAAAGAAAATCTGATTTCATGTTTTTGACGGCCTTTCATCATATGAGTCATTCGTAAAAAGTCCGAAAATGTCATTGCGAGCGAAGCGAAGCAATCCGGATGTCGACTAACGTGCTGTTTTATAAAGATCGCTTCGTCGCTCCGCTCCTCGCGATGACATGCTTTTCGACATTTTACGAATGACTCATCATATTGATGCAAGGCCGTTTTTATTTTCCTTGTTTCTCAATTTTCTTTAATGTAATTTTTAATTAGTTCAAAACGCACAAGAGGTATTATTTGAAAACAAATTTTGACAAGAAAATTTCATCATTTAAAGAACAGATTTCTCAAAGGATTGGGGAAATTCTGGCGAAAAAAGAGCCCGTTTCATTATATGAACCGATGCGTTATGCGCTCGCCGCGGGGGGAAAACAAATTCGCCCTGTGTTGCTGCTCCTGGCAAATGAAGCTGTTGGCGGACAAACAGAGCATGCATTGAATGCGGCCGCTGCTGTGGAACTGGTGCATAACTTTACCCTCGTTCATGACGATATTATGGATAATGATGACCTGCGCCGCGGCAGAGAGACTGTTCATAAACATTGGGATAAAAATGTTGCAATCCTTTCCGGAGATGGTCTGCTTGTTTTAGCTTATCAGACACTCAATCAGACGACAACGGTCAATCTTCAGCGGGTTATGACAACCTTTTCCAAAGGAATTTTAAAAGTTTGCGAAGGCCAGGCCCTGGACAAAGAATTTGAAAATCGGGATTCGGTTCCGATCGATGAGTATTTTACAATGATTGAAAAGAAAACGGCTGCACTTATTTCCATGTCCTGCAAAATCGGTGCGCTTTTGGGAACGGAAAACCGCGATTATATTCTTGCGGTTGAGAAATACGGCCACTTGCTGGGGCGCGCTTTTCAGATCCAGGATGATTTGCTCGATGTTATTGCCGATGAACGAGTTCTCGGGAAGAATGTGGGAAGTGATTTGCAGGAGAATAAAAAGACTTTTCTTATTTTGCATGCCTTGCAAAATGCAAGCGGGGCGAATCGCAAATTTCTCAAAGAAATTTTAAGCGAAAAAAATATTTCACGCCAAAAAGTTGAACAAGCCATTCATCTGTTTGCGGAAATGGGCACTATCGACGCTGCAAAAAGCCGCGTGCGCCATGAATTGGAAGAAGCGAAAGAGACGCTGTCGATCATTCCTGATAGCCCGGCGCGTGAATATCTGAGCCATTTTTTAAAAATACTTTTAAACAGGAATTATTGAGAACACCTTTACTCAAACTGTTTCATTTTGTGGAGATTACAGGACAGGCATTACATAGGTGGGGAATTTGCGCAGCAACGAGTCTTGCAATTGCCGTGTTTTTGTGAAATATTTTACCAGTCATTATGTTATAATTATCCAGCTTTATGTGATCAGATTAATACACAATTAAAAACAGGAGAAATAGAAATGTTAGCAAAAGAAATAGAAAAAGAACTGAATGTCCAAATCAACAAAGAACTCTATTCAGCCTACTATTATGTTGCCATGGCGGCCTGGGCGGAAAATAAAAGTTTGAACGGTGTGGCGAATTTTTTCAAAATTCAGGCACAGGAAGAAATGGCACATGTACAAAAGTTTTACCATTATCTAAATGAAAGAGGTGGGCGGGTGATTCTGGAAGCGATTGACAAACCGCCGGTGGAATACAAAGATGTAGAAGATATTTTTGCCCTTGCTTTAAAACACGAACAATACGTTACCCAAAGAATTCACGGCCTGGTGGATTTGGCTATTAAGGAAAACGACCACGCAACCAAAACATTTCTGGACTGGTTCGTCACTGAACAGGTGGAAGAAGAAGCGTCGATGGATGATATTTTGCAAAAAATCAAAATGATCGGTGCTTCCGGGCACGGCTTGTTCATGATCGATACGCAATTAGCACAGAAATCGGCAGGTGCTTCTGCCGAAGGTGAATAGAATTCTAAAATCAGCATTTTAGAAAAAAACTTTTTGTGTCGGAATCCTCCGGATGGGCTTTGCAAGCTCATCCGGCTTTTTTAAATTTATCTATCATGGGGCTTGAAATCGCTACAACAAATCTGCAAATTATGGCGTCATGACCTGCATCGAGGAAAGTTTTCATGCGCAAGATTTCTATCATCATCCCGACGCTCAATGAAGCAGAAAATGTTCAGCACATTCTAAAGCATGTTTCCACCCTCGATTCCAATTTGAAATTAATTCAGGAACAACTAGAAATTTTTTGGCCGCTAACATGTCTGCGCGGGATAAGTTGGTGCGCCATGGCGTACATCGAGTATCGGCAATCGGACAGACCGTTAAAGAATTTATTTGCCTTTAAAAAGATAGAAATGTATCTTGAAGAAGATTTTATTCAGCAAGTTTTCAAACAGATTATATAAACAACTTGTTGGTTGTTGGCGATGATGTTTTTATCGGTTCAGCAAAGCAAAAATAGTTTTTCAACATTAATGAGTTGCTCGTAAAAAGTCCCAAAATGTCATTGCGAGCGAAGCGAAGCAATCTGGATGTCGGCTAAGGTGCAGTTTTTTAAAGATCGCT
>JAADGR010000107.1 GCA_013152225.1 Calditrichota bacterium | reverse complement strand
TCTCGTATGTATGATTCTTTTTTTCAGGAAAAAAAACGAGTAAAATATCAAAATATTATCGAACAAAGTTATGAAGAACTGGCGGAAGATCCGGTTAAGCAAATTCGTTTGATTTATGAGCATCTCGGGCTACCGGGATTCGACGAGTTTTTGCCTTCACTGAAAAAGTATGTTGGCTCGATAGCAAAGTATAAAAAAAATAAATATAATTCATTGTCGAAGGATTTGAAAGAAAAAATTGTGAGAGAATGGGGCAGATCATTTGAGGAGTGGGGATATAAAACGGAATAGGGTCTCTAAATCAAATCTTTCAGGATTAAAAATTTACAATTTAAAAATCAGAAATGGTTAGTGATAGTTGAATACATTTTTGTTTTTAAATCTTTTCGTTATATCGCATCTGATCAGAGGCCTGATATGAATGATGAACAGAAAATTCCGGATAGTACAATCGAAGCACTTGCCAGAAGTATTTTTCGGGAATCAACAGCGTACGGATTCAGGCAAGCTGACTATCTACGCCTCGTAAATTTTTTTCTTGACATCACTATGGAAAACGGTAAGGGGAGGAAAAACGAAAAAAGTTCGACTGACACTCCGCCGTTTAAGACCGTAAAAAATCAATACACAAAAATGCCTCTAATCAGCCATCGGATAGAAATTCGTGAATTTAATAAAAAACAAGACTTGGCTCGAATGAAGGAATGGCTTGAGGATGAAATGGGTCGTTACTTTCTCTTGTCTAGGAGCGATGCAAAAAAAATGGATTTGAAACAAATTCTCGCAAACAAATCAAATTTGATCGGCATCATTGCATTGCCTGACCACAAGCCTATTGGAGCCGTGGCATTTCTTGATCTGGATCCGGTGCAGAAAAAAGCAGAATTGCGCAAGTTAATCGGTGACAAGGAAATGAGGGGAATGGGCTACGCAAAGGAGGCTTGTGATATTTGGATTCAATATGGGATTCATGCCCTGGGATTGAAAAAAATATACTTGAATACTCTGAATACAAATCTTCACAATATAAAATTGAATGAAGACTTGGGTTTTAAAGTAGAAGGGATTTTGCGCAACGAAGTTTACTTTGATGACGATTATCATGACATTCTTCGTATGGGTTTGGTACGCAGCTAAATTTCGGGATTGAATGTGAATTTGCAATAATTTTGTGTCTCTTTGTGAGACAGTGTTTCAGGATGAAACAAAATACAGACTTTAGCGATTAAGGCTAACTTTCTAAAAAACTATTAGTTTTGTTCGTATGATTGTCCGTGTAAAATGATGTTATTGCAAGGCTGGGCGTTTATATTTCGCTTAAAATATAATATCAGAATCATTTTATATCAGACTGTTTGTTTTGTAAGTGATAAAAAATCATATAGATTACTCGATTTTACGAATTGTATAGCATGATATTGTTGACAAATAGTTTTCGTTTTTGATTGAAAGTGTCTCAATATCGAACAATAAAAAATAATTATTGTGCATCGAATTTTTCTTACTGTTTAAATATCATGTGGTTAAGGTTTGAAAGCTGTGTGAAATAAATTGGCGTAATATTTGCCAAAAGGAATTATTTGTATAGGAGGAATGTTAAACTAAAACGTAGCAGCAATTGAATGTGCGGATTGTGTTGTGTGGTTGGGGTTTTAATTGTCTTTAGTATCACAAGGCTTGTTATCGATACAATGCCTTGTTGATAGCTCACTCATAATCAGCTACACCTTTTTGGAAAGCACCGCGTAGAATTTAGCAGGGAAGAGCATAACTTCTACCTCTTTTTGTCATGCCTCTGGTGAGACTGATATTCTTGTGTGATTTATTAATTTGCAAAGAATTCAGCATTATCTTACATCTTGTTTATCTCAAAGAAAGTATGGAACAGTGGGAATGGGATTGATATATTTTTCTATAGATTAATTATCGATGCCGACGAATATTGTTATCACTCGTAACGAGCGGAGGGTTTGGGTGATCTATTTAGTTTTTCTAATTCGCTATAAGGTTAATTCTTTTTGTGTGAGGGGAAAGGAGGTGGCGTGGAGTAAAGTGATTTGTCCTAAATAGCGCAAAATGAGAAATAATTATGAGAAATAATTAAAAGAAAGGAGGCTTGTTGAAGAAAATCAAAAAATTCATCAGATGTCTAGGCCTAATTCACATATCCTTAATTGAGTAAAGTTTGGAGGGAAAAATGAACAGAAAATACATTCTGACTTTTCTCCTCTCTTGTTTTATTGTGTTAATGTTTTTAGCACCATCCTTCGCAAAAGAAGACTATAGCACAATGAAAGAAGGCGGAGATCATGCAATTCTTAACAAGATGCATCGTGTCGGGGATGTTGCAAAGCAGAAATTCAAGGCTCCCTATCGGGAGATATTGAAAGATGCTTATGCAATTCCGGCTGACACCGAAGAGGGCAAAATGAAACGTATTGCCGCTGTTCGTACCAAAATGCAGGATTTGCTTTATAAATCCAAAAGCGATGCAACCAGACGCGATCCCGCGCGTGTGAAAGCGATCGACGAGAAAAATGCAAGGTACGAACAAAATAAAAAGCTCGACGAACAAAAGGAAGCAATTCTCAAAGCTTTTGCCAAAAAATGGGGCAAACGAACGCTGGGTAACGTTGAGGGCGCTTTGAAGCCTGATGGTTTTGAGCCTGATAATTCACACAATCAGGGCGAGAAACTTATTGATGGTTTTTGGACCGCCAAGCATAACATTTACCCTGCAGGAGATGTTGATTTCTTTTACTTTGATGGACATGCCGGTGATGTGATTGAAATCGTCACAAAGACAGAAAATCCCTATTGGGCTTCTGATGGTCTTATTACCGGTCCCGCAGAGGCTGATTTGGACCCTCACCTGACACTTTATCTCCCCGATCGTTCTGTTTTAGTAACAAATGACGACGGTGGAGCCGGATGGGATGCTTTCATGAATATAAAACTTCCTCAAGACGGGGTTTTTTATATTTCAGTAGAAGCGTCGCCTCTGAATCCTTCGGTTGGCAAATACGAAATAGGTTTGGCTTTTCTTCATCCGGATGAAGCAGAGCCGGATAATGACATGGCTTCAGCAACAACAATCGGCAATTTTCAGACAATTGGTGATCGTACGATCATGCCCGTCGGTGATGTGGATTTCTTTAAATTCACGGTGCCGATGGATTATACGTCTTTAAAAGCTGCTGTTGTTAACACGCCAAGTGCATTGAACCTGTTTCACAATTACCTTGATACCTGGCCTGATAGTTACCTGCAAGATCTTGATCCCGCTATTGATTTGTTAGATGCAGGCGGTAACTTGATCTTTTCAAGTGATGATCGCATCGAGCCTTACGATCCTGAGTTAGGACTGCTTGATGCCGAACTTATCTTCCCCGCTTTGATGGCAGGTGATTATTATCTCGTTGTTCATGCTTCACCAAAACAGCTTTTTCCAAATGATGTAGGTTCTTATGAAGTTACTCTGGAAATGGCCTTTCCGGATGCTTATGAACCGGATAATGATCCGGCGCACGCTAATACAATTGAAGATGGCGATGAAATTACTGATCATACCATCATCCCGCACGACTGGGACGTCTATGAATTCGAAGGAAATGGCGGAGACTTTGTTGAAATAACAGTAAGCACCAATGATCCATGTGGCAGACTTGATCCTATTATGCTCCTTTGGGACGAGAGGTACGAGCCCTACTTGCTCCAACCCTCTTGGGATCAAGGCGTGGGTTTGGATGCTTATATCTGCTATGGGCCGTTGCCTTATACCGGCAAATATTATATCGATGTCGGCCCCGATATGCACGTAGGCTATTCCCAGGCTGATGATGTTGGTAAGTACAAGATCAAGTTAGATGTCATATCGTATCCTGCTGGCCCGCCTTATGACGCGGCGCATGCAATTGATATCAACTTTAACAATCCGATCACTGATCAGATCATTCCACGGACAGGAAAATGGTGGCCGTGGACACCGCCGATCACCTTCTTTGATACCATGCCGAATTGGTTCAAGTTTGAGGGTGTTGAAGGCGAAAAGATTAGCGCAAAGGTTATGACTCCCTTCCAGTTCCGTGGTTCTTGTCCGATTTGGGATAACGACTGGATGGACGATTTGAATCCTGAGCTCTACCTTATGGCCGCAGATGGTTCCACTGTTCTCGGTTACAATGAGAACATTGATCCGAACAATCTTTATGATGATGCCGAAATCGCAATGACCCTTCCGGCAACGGGCACGTACTATCTCGTCGTGCAGACCGATCATATCGGCCCGCGCTACGGTGATGTCGGCCCGCTGATTCAGCACTCTTATGGGCGGTTTGATATCGTCCTGCGACGTGCACCGGAATTCACCGATTTCGATTCCGATAAGAATGTCGGTCATGCGCCCCTGATGGTGAACTATTTTGCCCATTGTACAAATGAGGACGATCCTGCTGCAGATGAATTTACCTGGGATTTGCTGGTTGGATATCGCGGCGGTATGGGTGTTTCTGCCGGCGGACTTGAACCAAATTACTGCTACTGGCAGATTGGTTCCCACGATGTCATGAAAACAGCATCTAATGCTGCAGGTTCGGTCAGTGAGTTGAAAGAAGATTTCATCAACGTTTATGGTCCTTCCGGTTATGCGCCGCTGGCACTTGTTAGCAGCAGTGAGAGCCATCCGAAGGAACCATGGGAAAACGCAATTGATGGAGATACTTATTGCTGGACCGGTGTCGCAACAGTTCGTGGTGACGAAGCCACCGGCAACGTTCAGCCATGGGCTGTTTTTGAATTTGCTGATGGTAAGACAAAGATGCTCAACAAACTGCGCATTCTAACAGATGCCGGAGTTGGCTATGAGAACCGTTGGGCCGACAAAATAAAGGTTTCTGTTCAGGCAACAGATCCTGCCGGTACTTTTGACGATGTGCTCGAAGCTGATCTTGTAAACGGCGGCTGGAATGAATTCACAATTGATCCCCCTGTCGAAGCGAAATACATCAAGCTTTTAATTGAGGATCCTGTGAACATGGAAGCAATCGCCGGTGGTTGGCGTCAGGTTACAGAGTTTGAGGCTTATGAAGATATTGTTCTTCCGAGCATGGAACTCTCGACTTTGACTGCAACGACGCCTCATCTCGCTAACGGTGAGGATGAAGCCACAATAACAGCAAAACTAGTTGATGAGGACGGCAATCTGATTACAATCTATGATGGAAATGATGTTCGTTTTTATCTCAAAGATTGTGTAAGCGGAATGTTCGGTCCCGTTGATGCTACCATGGCTGATAGTGGTATTTATAAAACCACTCTTAAAATGAGCGAAGCCGGCAGCTATCAGGTTCTCGCTGTAGCGCATGGCGCGATTATTAAAAACGACAAACCTGGTAATGATCTCGATCCGACAATGGTGCAATTCTTCGGCAGTGCCGGTCAAAAGGGCAGCCTCATGGTTGTCGAGGGTTCACCAACCGCAAAAGGCGAAGGTTGGGACAACGCCATTGATGGTGATCGCGAGGGTTGGGATGGCACCACCACCGCAAAAGGTGATCCGTGCTATGTCATTTTCAAGTTTGCTAATAACATGAAGATGCCGATCAACAAGATTGGATTGGCGACGGATAACGGCTTTGATGACGATGATTGGGAAGTTCGTCAGGTCACCCATTTTGAAGTCCTGGTGTCTGATGACATGACAGCCTGGACAAGTGTATTAAATACATACAATTCGACGGGTGAATACAAACGATACACTATTCCAACCACGTTTGCCAAATATGTTAAACTCGTCCTCCTTGAACCAACGTGGACGAATGGCGGATGGCGTCAAATTGTGGAATTCGAAGCTCTGTTTGACAGCAAAGAAGGCTTTGGTCTGGCTAAAGGAATTGCCGATGCTGAAGCGTTGCCGACAACGTATGATATTTCACAAAACTATCCGAATCCGTTCAACCCGACCACAACGATTAATTATCAACTTCCAGAAGCCGGGCATGTAACTTTGATTGTTTACAATACTCTCGGCCAGGAAGTCGCCACATTAGTCGATGGAGTTGTTGAGGCTGGTTACCATAGTGTGGCCTGGAATGCACTCAATGTTCCATCGGGTGTATACCTGTACAGAATTCAGGCAGCGAATTTCAGCAAAACCGCTCGAATGATTTTGCTTAAATAACGCTGATTTATATTTATCAAGGCAGCGTCGCCTGAACGGCGCTGCCTTTTTTTGTAATTGATGTGTGAAATGAGAATCACGGCTAAAGCACGCCTGTTTTTTCAGGTTACGAAAAAATTATATTTGCCTGTTTACTTGGGAAAATTCTCTTGTTTTAGATTTAATATTAAAGTTGTTTTATACAGATTTGGTCTTAATTTCTATCAGAGAGGCTTTGCATCATGAGAGTCCCCAAAACAATGTTCTTTGTTCTTACAATTTTATTTACCATTGCGACTGTGTACGCGCAGGATCCTTTTATTATCAAGGACCCTTATCCGGGTGACAAATACACGACCAATGGCGTTTCCTGGGGCGATTGGGATAATGATGGCTATGAGGACCTTTTCGCTGGAAATGGCGCGCAGAGTTATAAATTTGAAGATTTTCTCTATCGGAATAATGGAGATGGTACATTTACCAAAATAACCGGTCAGAGCATTGTCACAGAGGTGCACCTGACAGGCGGTGCATGTTGGGGTGATTTTGATAATGATGGTGATCTTGATATTTATATAACAACAAATGAAGACAGTCCACTGGGCACTGATCTGGAAAATTACCTTTACTTAAATAACAACGATGGTACTTTTTCAAAGAGTACTGTTGCAGGGCCACCTATAACCGATCCGGATTATTCAAATACGGCAGGCTGGGGTGATTACGATAACGATGGCGATCTTGATCTTTTTGTAAAGAATGGATGGCAAGATGCAAAAAAAGAACATTCTCTATATCATAGCAACGGAGACGGTACGTTTACAAGCATTGATGCCGGTGATATGACCGGCAGCGTTGGCTCTGCGTTTATCTCCGGTTTCGCGTGGTGCGACTATGACAACGACGGCGATCTTGATGTTTTTACCTGTGGCGGAGGCGGACCTAATAATCATTTATGGCAAAACAACGGTGGTTCTTTTACCGATGTCGGTTCTTTTGATGGAAGCACTTCAAATGGGTGTAGTTGGGCTGATTTTGATAACGACGGTGATTTTGATTTATTCATTTCAAATTATGCCGACGGAGACGTTAAAGAAAAAAATGATCTTTATGTAAATAATGGCGACGGAACTTTTACCAAAAATACAACCAACATAATCGCCAGCGAAGAAAGCTATTCTATGGGGTCGGCCTGGGGAGATATCGATAACGATGGCGATCTTGACTTGTTTGTCGCCAATGACTATGAATATGATACAAATCCAAATTTTCTTTACATAAATAATGGTGATGGAACGTTCACCAAAAACACAACATCCGTTGCGGTTACTGATCCGTCATCACAGGCACCGCATGGTGTGGCGTTCGCAGATTATAATAATAATGGTTTTCTCGATCTATTTGCTGCTGTTCATGGGCCTAACTTTTTCCTGGAAAATGTTGAACCGAGCAATGGAAATACGAATCACTGGATTGAACTCAAACTGGTCGGCAATCCTTCGAATCGATCTGCAATCGGTGCAAAAGTTTGGGCAACAGCAACCATATCCGGAAGTGAAGTAACCCAACTTCGAGAGATTTCAACACAAACGGGTATGGCTTCACACAATAGCCTCCGGGTCCATTTTGGATTTGGTGACGCCACGACAATTACCCAAATTCGTATTGAATGGCCGTCCGGAAATGAGCAAACGCTGTCGGGCGTTTCTGTTGATCAGATTATGACCGTTACGGAAGGCCAAACAGCAGAATCAATAGCTGTAACGGCACCAAACGGTGGTGAAACTTTGATCATTGGTAATAATTTTGATATCACTTGGACGTCAAGCGGTACCAGCGGCACTGTTGATATTGACTATAGTACGGATAATGGATCGAACTGGACACCAATCGTAACAAATGAAACGGATGACGGAAGTTATACCTGGACGGTGCCGAACGATCCTTCAACGACTTGTCTTGTTCGTGTAACGGATTCTGACGGCAGCCCGGCCGATGAAAGTGATGCGGTATTCACCATCTCTACCGGTGAATCTCTTACGGTTACTGCTCCAAATGGCAGTGAAGATTGGGAAGTTGGGACAGTACAAAATATAACCTGGACGTCGTCAAATACCAGCGGTACGGTTCACATCGAGTACAGTACGGATTCAGGTACAAACTGGGCAGATGTCCAGCACCACAGATGATGGTGTTTACGAATGGACGATTCCCAACAATCCCTCGACGACGTGTCTTGTACGGGTTACGGATACGGACGGTTCACCGGCGGATCAAAGCGATGCCGTGTTTACGATTTCTGCTGCACCATCAATTACAGTCTCTGCACCAAACGGCGGCGAGGACTGGGAGGTTGGCTCTGTCCAGAATATAACCTGGAGTTCGAACAAAACCAGCGGAACGGTTCACATTGAGTACAGTACGGATTCGGGTACAAACTGGGCAGATGTTGTTTCCAGCACCACAGATGATGGTGTTTACGAATGGACGATTCCCAACAATCCCTCGACGACGTGTCTTG
>JAADGR010000062.1:1550-10803 GCA_013152225.1 Calditrichota bacterium | reverse complement strand
ATGCCGCACTGGCCTCTTTTCGAAAACAGTGGCAGACATACCCTGAAAGCAAACGCTCTCCCGAAGCACTGCTCAAAGCGGGAGAGATTTTGCTGTCCCGAAAAGATTATCGGCAAGCCATCCAAACCTTTAAAAAGATTTTGGATAATTATCCCCAATCCGAATCCGTTGGGCCGGCAACCTACAGAATCGGTTTAACCTATTTGCAAACCGGGGACTATGAGCAGGCACAGTCTTTTTTCAATAATGCCATTGAAAACGGCAAAAGTAATCGGACAAAAGATATGGCCCGGCTCGGACTGGCGCGCGTTTATCTGCAACTGCACCGTTATCCCAATGCCATTGAAATTCTTGAAAAAGTTTTATCCGAAGCGGACAAGGACATCTCTGCCGAAGCACAGTTTCTTATGGGCGAAGCGTACAGCGGCCAGAAAGACTGGCAGGCTGCTGTTGTGGCGTATCTGAAGACAAAATATTTGTATGGTAATGAAACGAGCTGGGTTGTGAGAAGCGTTTTTAAAGCGGGACAATGCAACGAAAAGCTGGGACGCCTGGCCGATGCACGACGATTGTACCAGTCCATTCTCAAAGATTATGCCGCCGAAACCGAATATGTAAAAAAGGCACAGCAAAGGTTGAAAGAGTTGGTGGGGGAATGAGCAGCAAACGGAATATTTTTTTCATTCTACACCAAATCGAACATTTAAAACAAGAGCAAAGAAATTATGGTTATTAATTTTCACCCTCATGCGCTTGAACGAATGGAAGAAAGGGGAGCTACCAAGGATGAAATTATGGCTACAGTTGAAACTGGTGAGCAATTTCCAGCAAAATATAACAGGACTGGTTTTAGACGCAATTTCCCCTTTAATGGAAAATGGCGAGAAAAGTTTTACAATACAAAACAAGTAGAAGTATATGCTATTCGGGATGGCTCGGATTGGCTAGTCATCACCGTTATTACCCGCTACTTTTAATCATAAATGGAGAGTGAAATATGAAGCTTTCTTATGATCCAAGATACAATATTGCATACATTCGTCTTCGATCAAAATCGTCTGAGGTCGAATCACTTAAAATCAGTGATGAATTAATTTTGGATATCGATACTGACGGCACAATTTATGGGATTGAATTGTTAAATGCAAACGAACAACTCCGCCGGGAAGAAGGAAAGTTGTCACTCGTCAATGAAGCAACCGGTGAAGAGACAAGTATTCAATTTCCTGTCTGACTTGGCGATTTGAACCGGAGAACGGAACCATATAATCATTACACAAATTATTTTCAGTCCTAACCCAGAGCGCATCGCCTTTACAGGCTGTCCAGGAACTAGTAAAATTTAAAAAAGGACTATCATTGCGAGGAGCGAAACGACGAAGCAATCTCTATCATTATACAGACTTGTACTAAGGATTGCTTCGGCAAAGAACGCCTCGCAATGACAAAAAGTAATCAAAATCAAGGGTTCATAGAATATCCTATAGAAATATGACAGAAAAATACAGACAAAAACCTGCAAACCCGATATTTTCCAGGCGCACTTTTAAACTTGCAAAAAACGCCTGGGTCTTCATCTTGATGATTTCTCTTTATTCGCTGAACGCCATCGGCCAGGGAAAAATCGAGCCGCCGCCGACAAAAATCACAATCCCGTCCGACACGACAAAAGTTAAGCATGAAAAAAAGAAGAAAAATCAATCCGGGGATTCAGAACTTAATTTGCCGGATGTGCTGATTCTCGGCAAAAGCCATGTCGTGCGGACGGCAACCGGAAAAAAGAATTTGAATCCGGAATCTCCAACGATTGTACGGCCGGGAAATGTTTACGAACCGATTTCCATCTGGTTTAAGCGGGATACGAACAAGCCGGAGTTGAAAGAAGGGCTTGCCAACCTCGACAGGCTGACGTGGGCGCGCCTGCAGGGCGGCGGATATGCCACGTTTAATATCGATGCCGGGCACTGGCGTAAAATCGATCAGGGTGACGTCCGCGTTCAGGGCTGGCTCGATCGCAGCAATGGTCAGTTTCACAACAGCCAGTACAGCCGCGGCGGACTGGCAGGAAAAATCAGCTACGAGCTGGCGCCACGCGTTACCGGAACAGCACACGGGAAATACGCCCTTTTCAGGCGGGGCCTGCACGGTGCAACACTCGATAATTTCACCAGACGCTCGGGTTCGGGCAATTTCGGTGCCGATCTGCGTTATGATATAACAAAACTTTCCGATGGCAAACTCGGTTTTGACATAGGCGGCACAAGCGTGCAGAGCGATACGAACTCGTCGCGCTTTGACAAAACAGATGACTTTTGGTATAAACTTTATTTTGGCTACACAGCGCAACTTGCGGGTATTCAGATCACCACATCGGGAAATTACACACGGGATTTCTTTAAACTTTTTGCGGACAGCGCTTCAACAAAAAGCTCGCTGGGGGAACTCGGCATCGAGGCACTCACTTCTATTTCCTCTGCAATAACGGCCATAGCCGGTGTAAAATACCAGAATTCATCGACAGATTCATTCACCACCGAGTCCCGAATTTCACCCTACGGGCGAATCAATTTTATGCCGACAAACCATATCGGCCTGACCACATCATTTTTCACCGGACAGCATTTTAAAACTTTTACCGACTGGTGGAAAGAAAATCCCTATATATCTCATTCCATCCCGCTGCGGCCGGATGACATACAATTCGGCTTTGGTCTGGCCTCGGACCTGGAAATACTGCCCGGTATAAAATTGCACGGCGAATTTACACGAAGCTGGTACAACAGATTTTTCTACTGGGAACAGGACCCGGATTCCCGTCTGATTAATCTGAACGAAATGGATAAAGTCAAATTGACCGAACTCCAAATTGGAGTGACGGCACAATTAAATGATCGCACACGTTTGCAAATATCGTTCATCAGCTACTCGGACAAACTGGACAGCACAGCAGCCGTTTCCAATCTGGACAGGATTCCTTATCGACCGGATTTCCGCCTGCCCATCCGCGCTTCCATTCAACTTTTGCAGGGAATGGTCCTTGCCCTGCGCGCCGATGTTTACGGACCAAGACGAAACCGACTCAACGCAAATTCCCGGCTGCCCGGGTTTGGCCTGATGAACTTAAGCCTGACAAAAGATTTCGGCGACAAGTTTTCAGCTATCCTTTCGGTGAGGAACCTGCTGGACTCGGAATATGTTATTTGGGAAAACTATCCCGAAACAGGCGTGAATGTGCTTGCAGGTTTGAGGGCGAAATTTTAACGGACAGTCTTGTTAAAGCTAATATTTTTCAAGAAACTCGAATAGTTTTGCTTTTTTTAGAAATTTGAATAAATAACCAACCAGAAAAGCAGGAGATAAAGCATGTCCCTTTTTCAAATCATGATCAAAGGCGGAATTATGATGATCCCGATTGCACTATGCTCGATTATTGCATTGGCAATCCTGATTGAACGACTCGTCTCTTTGCGCAAAATAAGAATTAACGCGCGCACATTTGTATTGCAGGTGAAAAACATGTTGCTTCGCAAACAAGTGAATGAAGCAATCATGTTATGCAAACAAACTCCCGGCCCCATCGCCGGTATTACCAAGGCAGGCTTGATGAAACGTGCGCACCCCCGCGAAGAAATTAAAGATGCCATCGAAGGCGCCGCAAAGGCCGAGGTTTTTCATCTCGAACGTTACCTCGGCGTTCTGGGAACGCTCGCCGCCATCACACCGCTCATCGGATTTTTGGGAACGGTAACGGGAATGATCAAAGCTTTTATGCAAATCCAGTCCCTGGGCGGCAATGTTGATTCCAGCGTTCTCGCCGGCGGAATATGGGAAGCGTTAATCACCACCGCAGCCGGTCTGAGTGTAGGCATTCCTACGCTCATCGTTTATAACTGGTTGCAGGCAAAAGTGGAAAGACATGTTTTTGAAATGCAGGAAAGTTCCAACGAACTTTTGGATATGTTACTAGAGAAGGAGACAGTCGATGAAAATCGAGACGACGCATAAGCCGATGGTCATGTTCTCGACGATCTCCTTGACCGACATCGTTCTCCTGCTGCTGATCTTTTTTCTGCTGACGTCTTCGTTTGTTGTGCAACCCGGCATCAAAGTCAAACTGCCCAAAGCAGCCTCAGGACAGCAGGATGATTCAAATAAAATATTTTTGACGGTAACAAAAAGAGAACAGATTTTTCTAAATCAAAAGCAAATAAGCCGGGACCAACTGGGGACCGAGTTGCGAAAACTATTGCATAAAAATCCCGAGAAACTGGTCGTCATTCGCGCCGATAAAGATTTATCACTGGAAGCAACCATCCGTATCATCGACATTGCAAAACTAGCCGGTGCCGAAAAATTCATGATTGCTACGGAAGCCGGGTTGTAAGGAGTTCCCATGGAAAGATTCAGCGACATGTTTTCCGACATCAGAAAGACCCTCGTCCTTTCGGCGGGAATCCATTTGCTTCTGCTGCTCCTTTTCCTGGGCATCGGCGTCGGTATCGATTTTTCATCCCCAGAGTTCGCAGAAATCGGTTTTGTTGCCAGCTCCCGCGGAGCGCGACCCCGGTCTGTGCGCAGGCAGACGAACGTCGTGACGCCACGGCCGAAGCCAAAGCGACCCAAGGCTGCGCCAACGCAAACAACGCAGCCCAAAGCCGAGCCGGTGAATTTGCCGAAACGACGCATGTTGGAAGAAGAAAAACCGCAGGTGATCAATCGCGAAACCGGCAAGCTTTCGCCCACCGAAGACCAAACCAAGATATCTCCGGCCGACCAGGTGTATGAAGCTCGACAAATTGGCCGCGACATTGCGGCGACGCGCGAAGGAGAACGTGTAACCGGAAACCTAGAAGAAACTGTCGGCGAGGCCAAAGAAACAGCCCCCAGTGAAGATGTGGGCACACCCGGAACAAACCAGCCCTTCACCATAGAAGGCGATGCCGCCAAAAGAACCATCGTGAATCAAAAAATCCCCCGCTACCCCTCAGGCCTTCAACGTGAAGCGGTTGTAAAAATTCGCTTCACTGTTTTGCCGGACGGCCATGTGGGCATCATGCTGCCGATACAAAAAGGCGATCCCACGCTGGATGAAATCACCATGCAGGCCCTGCGCCAATGGCGTTTCAATCCTCTTCCCCCCGGTGCTGAACAAAAAAACGTTCAGGGAATTATCACTTTTAGGTATGAGCTGCAATAAAAATTGCTTGTTTTTTGTATGATAAGCTACTTTAAACTTTACATTTTCCCTCAACTCTGCATAATGAAAAAAGAGGATTTTTCTTGACCTGCGCCGGAGTAAAAACTTGTACCGCTCAAAAAATCAAACTCCCTGCCGAGGTACGCCGGGTTCTCAGATTAGAAAAACATCAAAATAGTTCCCATTGTCTAACCGGAGGATAAGTCATTTTGAAAAGAATCATTGCACTCGAAACGATTTTTACAGCATGCCTGGTTACCCTCGTTTTTTTTAACGTTTTATCTGCACAACAGGAAAATTTGTACTCCTGGGATTTCAACACTCCCGGCAACACCGAAGGTTGGAAACCCACCCACAGTCTTTCTCCCTTTACCGTGAATAATGGAACACTCGAAGCAACCATCATCGGTTCCGATCCTTACATGATCGGTCCTGGAAATTTGCAAATCGATGCCTCGTGGTGCGGATATATTCTCATTCGCATGCGCAACACTCATGATGCGCACGCAGAATTTTTCTGGACCACTAGGACGCAGCCGGATTTTGTCGCCGGTTACGAACTGAGCTTTACATTGATTCCCGATGGCGAGTTTCATGAATACGAAGTGCCGATCCGAACCTCGGACAAATGGAAGGGCACGGTTACGCGTCTTCGGCTCGACCCGGGCGAAGGATCTTCACGCGCCGTTGCCGAACATGCTGAAATTGAAATCGATTACATCCGCGCTGTCCATCTTGGCCCCCGATTAGAATTTTCTTTTTTCACGCTGGACCGGGAAGTAACGACTGTCGGCGATACGGCAGCCCTCTCGTTGATCGTCAAAAATACCGGTGATGAGACGGTTCATAATGCGCTCGCCTCTTTGCAGTTGGATCCCGCTCTGCTTCTTGTCCATGGAACCCCGGAAGCCGTAATACCGGATGTTGCCCCCAATACTTCTGTACGCCTTGAATGGAAAATCTTTGCCCCGGATACAGGCTCTTTCAACGCAGCGGTTACGGTGCAGTTTGACGGTCACGAACTTTTTAAAAAGGAAAATATTATTCATGTCACCTCTCCGCTGCCAATCTTGCCGGCGGATGTCCCGGCGAATGCTCAAGCCTGGTCACCGTTTGGAGATCACTGGCTGCTGGAAAACGGCAATATCCGCTTGGCGTTCATCAAAAAGGAAAAGGGATACGGGCCGATTGTCATTTACAGCGCTTTTGGTGACGGCTGGGAGCAGATTGGTCTCATTCAACCGCCGGGTAGTTTTGCGTTTATTGCTAACGATGATCAATTAATAGAACAGGAAATTCTGCCCCAGGCAGTTACTGTCGACAGCAGCGCCGACAGTGTGCGGCTTGTTCTTACGCGGAATTTTACAGATATCGACGGCATACTGTGGCAGTTTCAATTCGCATTTACTTTGGATAATACTTCGAAAAATGTAGCTATCTGTTACCAGGCTGTGGTGAACGGCAGCCGAAAATTATTAAATTTTTCCGGCCCCATAATCCGTGCAGGAGAAGGCAGCTTTGCGGCGAAAAAGGAAGAAGCGCTTTTCCCCGGTTTAGAGTGGCTGATCGATGATGAAAAAAGCTCTTCCGATCTCGACGTTCATCCACCGGACAATGCGCGCTATTTGCCCCATCCCTACAAAGTGACGATCCCGTTTATGAGTGTGACCAGCAGTAACCGCGTCATTGGATTATCGTGGAACCCTTCTCAGCGCTGGTATAAAAATTATGAAACACCGTCTCCTTTGTTTGCTTCACCAAATACCTGGGAAGGACAAGACAATCATTTGCTGGGATTGGTTGTTCCGTCTGTTCCACAATGGCGCGAGGAAAATGCTGCACTTGCGACGACCCCCATACTTTTGCAAGCGGATACTCCGGTGAAATTGTCTGCGCAACTGTTTATTCAAGAGAGTGATGGGCAGCTTTCTGCTCTGAAATATTGGCTTGATGAAAACGGTTTTCCGCCTGTGCCGGAGAAACCGCGAAGCTATGTCGATGATATTCGTCTCAACTGCGAGAGCTTTATGGATGTGCTCTGGGATGGGACGAAAAAAGGCTGGCACATGGCGCTGCCCGATCCCTGGGGCCCGCAGTCCAGTCACTCTGTCGCAAACCAGGTTTGGCTCGGTGCACAGTTTTTTCATGACCCTGTCAAAACGAACCAATGGCGGGCTCAGATGAAAGCACTGGCGAATAAACTGCTCACCACGGATCATAATCCGCCGGCACTGGGCTGGGATTTTGCTTTTCGTTACGGCGAATTGGATCAGGTATGGGGGCATCTCAAAACCTGGGCGCAGGGACATAGTGCCAACCAGATGGACGACGGTGGGTGGCTTTATTCCGGGGATTCCGGTCTCAAGAATAAAGGCGAAACCTCGCTTGGCACGGCCGCTTCAAAAACTTTTGTGCTTTTGCAGGCGGCGCGCATCACCGGGGATCCATATTGTTTGCAACACGGCCTGGCAGGATTGCAATTTATGAAACAATTCCGCGTCCCCCGGGGGGCGCAAGTGTGGGAGGTGCCTCTGCACGCCCCGGATATTCTGGCAGCCGCGCGGGCTGTTCTTGCTTATACTGAAGGCTACAAAATTACCGGCGATTCTCAATATCTCGATGAGGCGGTGCGCCTGGCTTATGCAGGCCTGCCCTTTGTGTATCTGTGGCATGCCCAGGATCGTCCGATCATGGCGTACGGTTCCATTCCGGTTTTTGGGGCGACATGGTACACCAGCCCCTGGTTTGGTAAACTGGTGCAATGGAACGGGCTGGATTATGCGTACGCCCTGCTCAAACTCTGGGAAGTTGATCAGAGTGAACCCTGGAAACAAATTGCCGAAGGCCTCACCATCTGCGGCATGCAGTTGCAGCGAACGCCCGACACTGCTTATCCGCAAAATAAGGGCATGTATCCCGATGCATACAGCGAAATGCTCGGCGATGAGGCGTACTACTGGGATTTGGCGCCGACGCAAATTATGCAAAATGTACTGCTATTGGAGCATCAGGACCCGGATGTTCAGACGATAATTTTATCGACGCCTTCCGGCAACATTCATGTGAATAGCGGCATGAACTTTTCCGCTGAATTGAACGGCAATCGTCTCGTTATCCGGCCGCTGCCCGTTTTCGCCGACAGTGCTTTCTTTTTAATTGCAAATATCATAAAGCCGACGAGCATCTCTTTTGCGGGACAACTCTGCCTCCGGTAAAAGATGTGGATGTGGTTCGTTCAGGTTGGGCATATACTCTGGACGGGAATGTCATCATTAAGGTCTTTGCTCCCGATAGTTTGAACGAAATCGAAATAGAACCGATCTCGGCATTGTCCGGCGATAACGAGCCGCAATGGGAATTCAATAATGATAATTATGCCGAAGGTTGGGTGGCGAATTTTGATGTTACGAATTTGCAAATTTCGGACGGAAAGCTGCACGCCAAAAGCCTGGGTGGCGACCCATGGTTCACCAGTCGTTATATGGATCTGGATGCTGCAAAGTACGATTCACTGCTGGTTCGTATGCGCGTTAATACGGCAAGTGCTGCCAAGCTCTTCTGGATCACCAAAACAGACCCTCTTTTCAGTGAGGCCAAGAGCAATTCTTTTTTGCTTCAAGCCGATGGTTACGATCATGTTTATTCCATCCCGCTGCGTAATAATCCCCTGTGGAAAGGCACGATCCGGCAACTGCGATTCGATCCCATAAATCAGGGCAACACGGAATTTGCCATCGACTACATTCGTCTGGTTCCCGGCGCGGGCACAGATGTGGCGATCCGTCCGCAAACAACAGTCAGGACATTTCAATTACTGCCAAACTATCCCAATCCTTTTCGCAAAAGTACACGAATCCAATATCTCTTGCCGGCTCCCGCAAAAGTTAAACTAACTATTTACGACGTGCTCGGCCGCAAAGTTGCGGAATTTTCAAAATCGGATGCCGGATCGACTGAAGGTTCGTTTCTCTGGAATCGGCGGGATGCAGACGGACGGCTCGTTCCGTCCGGCGTTTACTTTTATCGGCTGACGGTGAGAGGTAAAAGCGGTGCGAA